>NZ_JCAMRN010000005.1:0-129633 GCF_059620965.1 Geobacter sp. PheSNFMC | reverse complement strand
CAAAAAGGCCCGCCACCATGTGCGGGCCTTTTTGCGTCGGAGATCCGCCACGCTCACATCTTGGGGAAAAAGACGAACAGCAGCACCGCGAGCCCCGCCAGCACCCACATGCCTGCAGAGACCTGGTGCCTCTTGCCGGCGGCGGTCTTGAGCAGGGGGTAAGTGAGAAGCCCCGTGCTCATGCCGACCCCGATGTTGTACGTGAAAATCATCAGCACAATGGTGAGGAAGGCTGGAACCAGCTCGGTAAAGTCCTCGAAATCGATCCGGCGGAGCGGCTCGATCATGAAGGAACCGATCACGATGAGGGCGATGCCGTAGGCATGGGGAGGCACGATGGTGAAGAGCGGGGCGAAAAAGAGGGACAGCAGGAAGAGCCCCGCCACCACCAGGGCCGTGAAGCCGGTGCGCCCCCCCTCCTCAATGCCGGTGGCCGATTCGATGTAGGCGCCGGTAGTGGAGGTGCCCAGCAGCGGCGCCACGGTAGTGGCGAGGGCATCGGCCAGCATCGGCTTCTCGATCTCCGGCAGGTTACCCTGCTCGTCCAGCAGATCGGCCCGCATGGAAAGGCCGATGAGGGTGCCAACCGTATCGAGGAACGCCATGATGAAAATGGTAAGGACCACGGGGAAGAAGCGGATGTCGAGGGCATCGCCGATGTTGAGCTGAAACAGGATCGGCGAGAGATCCGGCGGCATGCTCACGAATTCGGTCGGCATGGGCGTCACTCCAAAGGCCACCGACAGGACGGTGGTGGCGACGATGCCGATGACGATGGCCCCGTGAATCTTGCGCGTCATGAGAAACACGGTGAGGAGATAGCCGAAGACCGCCAGGAGCACCGACGGTGAGGCGATGTTGCCCATCTTGACCGGCGCCCCCGGCACGCCGAGGGTAACGAGACCGGTTTCGTTCAGGCCGATGAAGGTGAGAAACAGGCCGATGCCCACGGCAAAGGCGCATTTGAGCGAGAGCGGGATCGCCTCGGCCAGCCAGCTCCGCACCTTGAAGACGGTCAGGACCGTGAACAGCACGCCCGCCACGAAGACCGCACCCAGGGCAGTCTGCCATGAATAGCCCAGCACCTTGACCACGGTGAAGGCGATAAAGGCGTTCTCGCTCATGTACGGGGCAATGGCAAAGGGGCGATTGGCGTACAAGGCCATCACCACCGTGCCGAAGACCGCGGCCACGATGGTGGCAGTCGTGGAGGGGCCCCGCGGAATGCCCGCCGCTTCGAGAATGGCGGGATTGACGATGATGATGTACGCCATGGTCAGGAAGGTGGTGATGCCCGCCACCGTCTCCCTGCGGTAGGTGGTGTTGTGGCGATCGAAGTGAAAAAAATGTTTCATGGACGCCTCAGAAAAGTGGATATGGGTTTCGGACGGCGCTCGGGGTACCAGGGGGTCAGTCCCCTGTTCTGTGACGCCGCTCACAGCAATACCATGCTGCCACGGACTAAAATTGCCTCAACAGATCCATAATCCGTTACGCACTGTTTTCGAAGAGGTAAACCCCGGGCAACCGGGGGGCACAAAGCTGCGGGTCCCGCCGGTAATGGCGGGATAGCCGGGTTGGCGAAGAAACAGTTCCGCGTCCCTCAGGGGGCAGGCTGTTTCTTTTTTTTTGGCCGCGCCCACCACTCACACACGAAGGAGGAACCATGAAAGCGGCAGTATTGAGTCTCGCCATCCTTCTCGCGGCATCGGCATCGGCCCTTGCCCAACCGTTGCAGGTGGTCCTTGCAACCACCGCCACGGCCCTTACCGGCACCGTCATCAAGCCGGCGCCCACGGAGTTCTACGGCCTCGAAGTCGTGCTGCAGCTCCCCGTGGGGATCACGCCGAAACTGGACCCGCTCACCCCGGGCAGGTACTTCCTCGATCCGGCAACGGTCGTCATGGTGGACAACAGCATGCTGAACACCGGCACGCTCGTCTCATCCGCCCTGACCCCCTCGACGGACCCCACCGTGGGCGACACCGTGAAGTTCCTGCTCGTCAATCCCTACGGGGTCAAGTTCGGGACGTTCGGCTCGCTCTGGTTCGACTTCAAGCCGGGATTCGTGCCGAACTACAACGCGACCACACAGAATGTCAGCAACGCGGACTTCAAGGTCTTGAGCTACCGAGTGCTGGACGTCTCGGGCGCCGAGATTTCCACTGACCAGGCCGCCGCAAGCATCAGCAAAACCTACGTATGGAAGCAACCCTAAGTGGTGCCCGAGCCGTTCAGGGCGTACCGGGGCAATCCCCGGGCCCGCCCTGAACGGCTAATACCCCTTCACCGCATAGATCCCCGGCGCGTTGCGCCAGTATCCCTTGTAATCCATGCCATAGCCGAAGAGGAAACGGTCCGGGGACACAAGCCCCGTGAAGTCGGCTTTCAACCCCGGCCGGGCCTTCCGGTCATGCTCCTTGTCCACGAGCACGGCGGTGAGGACCTCCGCCGCCCCCTCCTGCCGGCACCATTCGGCAATGGCGTCGAGCGTTGCCCCCTCGTCCAGGATGTCATCCACGACCAGAACCGTCCGTCCTCTCAGGTCCACAGCGGGCCGCACCCGCCAGTCAAGGGATTTGCCGAAGATGTGGTGCCCGTAGCGCGTGGCATGGAGGTATTCGATCTCCAGGGGGAACCCGAGCCGGGGCAGCAACTTGCCGGTGACGATGAGCCCCCCGTTCATGACGCAGAAAACCAGGGGATTGGCCTCGGCCAGACGTTCGGTGACCGCGGCGGCAAGCCGGTCGATGGCGGCCTCCACTTCTGCTTCGGAGAAGAGACAGTCGGCCTCTTGG
Organism: Geobacter sp. PheSNFMC; assembly: GCF_059620965.1. Lineage (NCBI taxonomy): Bacteria > Pseudomonadati > Thermodesulfobacteriota > Desulfuromonadia > Geobacterales > Geobacteraceae > Geobacter > Geobacter sp. PheSNFMC. The sequence goes on along the minus strand of NZ_JCAMRN010000005.1, from coordinate 126,835 downwards.
TAGACTTGCTTGATTTCATCGAGAGTTACGGACATGAAAGACCTCGCGGGAACATGACGATCGCAGGCCACAGTAGCCCAAGGCGCTCGCCTTGACAAGCAGGTTGACATGAAAACGACCAGGCCACTTTCACCATGCCCCGCCGGAAGCGGCTGAACCCGGCAGGACATCACATGAGCATCGTAAGCAGTATCTGCACAATGAGAATCTTGCTGATGGTGGCCACGGGATAGACCGAGGCATAGCCGATGTTGGGAAGATCGTTGCCGGTCTGCTCCAGGGCATAGCCGAGAACGGCGGGCTGGGTCTGGAGGCCGGCGACCATGCCGATGAGGATGCTCATGGGAATGTTCATGAGTCTGTGGCCGATCCAGAGGGTGGCAAGGGCCGTAAGGCAGGTGACCACCGCTCCGGCAGCGAAGATGGCCAATCCGCCACCCTTGGCAAGGGTGGTGACGAAGCCGTAGCCCGCCCGCGTGCCGACTCCGGCAAGGAACAATACCAGGCCGATCTGGCGCAGGGTCATGTTGGCGCTGTAGGGCAGGCTCCAGACCATGGAGCCCGACCGGCCGATGGTGCCGAGAATCAGCGCCACTATGAGGGGTCCGCCGGCGAAACCGAGCTTGAGGGTGATGCCGCCGGGCAGGGGGATGGGGATGATCCCGAGCAGAAGTCCCAGGGCCAGCCCCAGACTGAAGGTGAGGATATCCACCTCGCTCACGGCCCGGTAGGAATCGCCGAAAAAGGCCGTCACTTCCGCCATGTGGTCGCGGTGCGTGACGACGCGCACCCGGTCGCCCAGTTCGAGGACCATGTCGTCATGGGGCAGGAAATCGTCGTCGCCGCGCCGGACCCGCGTGATGGTGGCACCGTAGTTCTCGAACAGGTTCAGCTCTCCCAGCTGCCGCCCCGCCACCCGGGGATTCGAGACAAAAATCCGCCGGTAGTCGTACTCGCTCCGGTCAACGGTGATCTCCTCCTCACTCACTTCCCCCAGAAAGGCGGCCACCCGCCGCAATTCCGTCTCAGTCCCCACCGCGGTGACGAGATCGCCCGGCTGGAAGCGGACTTGGGGGCCGGTGAGAAGATATGAATCCCCGCGCCTGATCCGGCCGAAAATCACGTCCCACTTCTCATGGCGGGCCAGTTCGGCCACGGTGTGGCGCCCCGCCCCGGGCCAGGCGATGCGTACCGTCATGCTCCGCAGCGCCTCCGACGCGGTTCCGGCAAGCCTGAGCCGCTTCCCTTCCTCGCCATAATCGATTTTCCAGAGCTTCTGCACCAGGCTGATGGCGAGCACCACCCCCATGACCCCCATGGGGTAGGCCACCGAGTAGCCCACCACCGGTTCGGCCAGCAGCAGTTCACGCAGTTCCGGCGAAGCAATGTGCTTGACGGTTTCCAGGGCCCCGGCCAGGGCGGGGGTATTGGTGAGGCTGCCGGCGAAGAGGCCGGCGGTGACGGTGCCCGTAAGCCCCAGGAGCCGCTGGGCTCCCACGGCAAGCCCGGCGGCGACCAGGAGCATCCCGATGATCAGGGCGTTGTTGCGGACCCCCTCCCGCCGCAGGGACGCCACGAATGCGGGTCCGCTGGAGAGGCCGATGGTATAGACGAACAGGGCGAGGCCCAGGACATAGACGATTTCGGGAAGCTTCAGCTCGGGATGGAGCGATCCCATGGCCAACCCCACGAAGAGCACGGCCGCAACCCCGAGGCTCGATCCCCGGATTTTGATCCTGCCGAGGGGATAGCCGATTGCCGCCACGAGAAACAACACAAGAAGAGGGTTTTCAAGGAGGATTGAAAGCATGGGAGCGGGGCTCACATCCGGAGCGTGGGCTTGATGGTGTCGGGAATGAAGCTCTCGGCCGTGCGCCACCCCTTGCCCGGCACGTGAACGGGCTCGAACCGGTAGGCGATGAAGCCGAGAAGGTCAAAGGGAGGCGGCATGTCAGGGTCGTACCGGACCACCTTGTAGCCGATCAGGTCGCCGACGGAGGGAGCGCGGGAGGACTCCTTGAGGGTGCACGCCTCGATGGCCTGGCCGCCATGGCGGTTGGCCAGACGGATGCGGAAGTAGCGCTCCCCCTCGGGACTTACGCGTACAAATTCCTCCACCAGGGCGGGAATCACCGCTTCGAGGAGAATGCGGTTTTCCAGGTTCCGGCAGGCGTAGTCGAAGGCGGCTTCGGCGCTGTCGAAGATGGCGGGATCAGCCTTTTTCCGTTTGAACAGTCCGAACACGACCGCCTCCTGACTGATCCGTGATTACCGCTCGTGTCTCGTGTGGTTAGCCCTTGGAAGCACTTGCGAGGTATTTTGCCTGCTGCCACGGCGCGGCGACGCAGGCCTGGCCCGGCTACGTCAGGGAGCCGTAACGACGGCAGCGGTCAAAAGGACCACAATTACGAGAAATTACTGGCCAATCGGGACACTAGCCCGCTTTGACTCTCATCGTCCGGAGAAAAACAACCACTGCGCCGCTGCCCCCCATGTCCCGGGGGGCCGGCGCAAATTCGGCCACCATGCCCTTGCCCCGCTCCCGGAGCCAGGAAAGGACCGCTCCCTGGAGCACCGGCTCGCCGGAAGAGTTGTTCCCCTTTCCCGTAATGACAAGGACAGCCTTCTGGCCCCTCCGATGGGCACCGGCGATAAACCGCTCCAGGCTCGCCACTGCCTCTTCCCGGGTGAGCCCGTGGAGGTCCAGCTCAAGATCGATCCGTATCTGGCCATTTTTGAGCTGGCGCAACCGGCTCACCGGGCGGGGAGCACCGCTATCGCCCGGCAGGCTTTCGCGAAAATTCACATCGAGCTTCAACCGCGCGATGGCTTCGGCAAAGGCCGCCTGGTCGGCAGCCTCCAGACTCTTCGCCGGATCATCGCCAGCGGCCCGTGCCGGCCCGGCCGGCTCCTTCCGTTGATGCTGCGCCGACTGTCCCTTGTCCGGCCGATCCATCCGGCGCACGCCGGCCATCTCCCTCAGGAAAAGATTCAGATCGTCGGGCTCCGCCATGCTCCGGGGCGGAGGGGGGGCAACCGTCGGCGGCGTTTTCTCCGGGGTGGCCGGCTCGGGACGGAAACCCTTGAGGCCGCTGAAGGGACTGGGGGAGAACTCATTCTTTTTCTGTCCGGATTGCGGACTTTTCTTCTTCATGGACATCGTGCGTCAGGGTGCGTCCTTGGGCACGAGGATGATCTCGATGCGCCGGTTTTTAGCCTTGCCTTCATCGGTGTCGTTGGGAGCGACGGGATGATACTCCCCATAGGCCACGGCAGACAGCACGGCCGGGTCAATCCCCCGGCTCTGGAGGAAACGGGTCACGTTGATGGCGCGGGCCGCGGAAAGCTCCCAGTTGGTGGGGAAGCGCTTGGCAAGATTGCCAACGATCTGGACATTGTCCGTATGCCCTTCGATCCTGATGGCCTTGTCTTTCACATCCTTCAGGATCTCGACCACCTTCTGGAGGATGTCCATTCCCGCCGGCTTCACCTCGGCCTTGCCCGAGTCGAAGAGAATGGCGTCCACCATGTTCACCGTCAGCTTTCCCTTGAGTTCGGAAATGGTCACCTGTCCCTGGGCGATCTCGCCCTTCATCTTGTCGAGCAGGTCCTCGTAGGTCTTGCTCACCTCCCGTACCTGCTCCTCCTTGGCCTTCTGGGTCGAGGCGATGTCGGCCTTCAGGCGGGCATTCTCGGCTTCCAACTGGCTCACCTTCTGGCGCAGCTCCACAATGTTCTGGGAGAGCGAGTCCGATTTCGCCTGGAGCACCTGCTGGAGCTCCCGGTTGTCGGCAGTGAGCTTCTCCTTGTCGCGCGCGAGACCGGCAGCCTCGTCCTTGAGCTTGGCAAGGGCACCCTTGAGCCCTTCGTTCTCCGAGGACAGGGCCGTATATTTCTCCTGCAGCGTTGCCAGCTCCTTTGACAGGTTATCGGCTTCTTCGACTTTTTTCAGATACTTCCCCTCGCCGACAAGGCAGCCGGACAGCATCAGGGACGAAAGGGACAGCATCGTCAGGATCAGCATTCGTTTCAGCATGGAACCCTCCTTTTCGCTCTGCAACGACTGGCACGGCCCGCCGCGACGAACATCAGCAACGGGCGGCAGTGTCGCGTGTTGAATCATTGGAAAATATACACCGGCACCATGGCGGCCGCAAGCACAAGGGCCTGAGGAATCCACAACCTGTGATAGACTCTGGACATATCCGCCCCGAAATACTCGCGCGTCAGGACGAGACACAGATGGACCGGCGAGATCATGACCCCGGTAAACCCGCTTCCGAACGCAAGCGAAAGCAGCCCCAAAGACGGGGCATCGCCCCCCATCAGCGGCATGAGAATCGGAAAGGTGATCCCCACGAAGGCCACGGTGAGGCCGGTCATAACCCCCGCGAGGAATGGAATGACCGTGATGATGAGCACTGCCGGCAGGCCGCTCTCGGCGAAAAAGCGCGAGATGCCGTCCAGTGCCCCGGTCAGACGCAGAGTCTCCTGAAAGATCATGATCCCGAAGACGAGGGTCATGGCCTTGGGCGATATGCTCTCCCTGAGCGACCGGACAATGGCGGCCGGCGAATACCGGTGGGCCAGGTACATGAGCACGGTCACACCACCCATGGCCGGGACCGGATTCACCCGGAAGACCACCACCAGGACCAGGGCTGCCATAATGGGCGACACGGCAGCGAGAAACATCCGCAGCGCCTTCCCCCGCCCCACTGACGTGCTGCTGCCGGCCGGAGTCGGGCCAACCCCCGCGAAGGCGAACACACCCCCCCAGAGCACCACCGACAGGGCATAGGGAAGGTTCGCCAGGACGATCTTCTGATAGGGGATGTGCGCCAGTCCGGCCACGAGAATAATGCCGGGATAGAGGGGGGAGACGTATTCCCAGATATGGCGATACCAGTAGTTGACGAACGCCTTCTGGTCGGCGGGGATCGACAGGCGGGACGCGGCCTCGCTCACCATGGGCGCCGAAAAGACCGCCCCGCCCGGAGAGGGCAGCATTCCGATCATTGCCGGCATGGACGCCATGATGAACCGGGCGTCGGGGAAGACCTCGGACAGGCTTTCCACCATCCGCTTCAGGGTACCGGTGGAGCGGAGAATATTCTCCATGATCATGGTGAAAATGAGGGTAGCCGTCATCTCCAGCGCATTGGGAGAGGCCAGCGCCACCCAGGCCCCGGCGAGGAAATCGAGCGGCGGCGTCAGATAGAGAAGCGCCAGGGTCGCCGCTCCGATGAGCATCACGAGTCCCAGGTGCATCGTGCGCCGCAGCAGGAAGACCACCACGACGAGGACGACGAGGGTTCTGAGGAGATCGTTCATGTCCGGCCCGGAAAGAGGCTTGGGTTACCTGCCCGCGAATGAAAAAAGGGACGGAGCCGCCCCTTTTCGTACTGCAATGCGTCCGAGGACGCCGCCTATTTCCGGATGAACCGCCGCTTCATCCCCATGGCGGCCGCCTGTTGCTTCATGACGACGCTCTGGCGCTCCAGGTGAAACTGGAGCCACATCTCGCCGTAGTTCTTCATCTTCATCTTCTTCCCTTCCTTGAGCGCCTCAAGGCTGGCGGTCAGCTTGTCGTCGCCCGGGATCTTCTTGAGGCCCCGCTCCAGGACTTCCCTGGCCTGTCCCATGTCCTCGCATTCGGTCCAGCAGTAGGCATATACGCTCCAGAGCAGCGACTCCTTGGGGCTCCACTGGACCGCCTTCTCAAAGGTCTCCTTCATTTTGTCCCGCTTGTTCCGCTTCATGTAGGTGATGGCGAGCATGGCCATGGCAACCCAGTTTTTGGTGAAGGCCTTCTCAAGATAGGGGAACGCGCCGGAGAAATCCCGTTTCAGGTAGTAGATGATGCCGATCTGGGCGTTGATCTGCCCCTCCACGTAAATCTGCCAGCGGGAGTAGCGGAGGCCCTCTTTCAGGTCGCGGATCGCTTTTTCCACCCGCTGGGCCTGGATATCCCGGGATGCGCTCTCCATGAGGGCCAGAACCTTTTTCATGACCACGCGAGAGATGAGGAGGAATGAGCCGCCGAACAGTGCCAGCCCCACCAGGATGGCCCACCACCAGGCCGAAGTGCCGGCGGCGAGGATGACGACGACAATGGCGATAAGGGCGATCGCGCCGGAAATCAGGAAGTTGTACATTGCAGATGAAGTCCTTTCATTCGTGTGTGCAGTGAGGGATGGCGAGTATTAGCTGTTCTCTCCGCCGTCTACCGGCACCATCGCCCCTTTTTTCTCCACATACTTGGCGACGATGATCCGCTTGCCGGGGTGAAGGGCCATTTTGCCCTTCAAGTTGTTCCACGCGGCCAGAATCCGTTGGGAAATATTGAATTTCTTCGACAGTGAGGCCACGGTGTCGCCCCTTTTGACCGTGTAGTACTTGTTGAATTCGCGGGACTGGTCCTTCTGCGGCGACGCCTTGGCAACGGCCCTTTCCGCAGTATCCTCCGGTGCTGCCGGCACCGGCACCAGCAGGGTGCGGCCCCGGATATTCGAGGTCGGCTTCAGCTTGTTCACCTCGGCCAGAGCCCCGGCGCTGGTGCCGTAGCGCCGCGCGATCGCCTGCAGGGTATCCCTTTTCTTCACCCGGTAGCGGCTGTACACGATCCGCTCGATGTAGCGCTGGTCAGGGGGAATCTGGGCGTACGCCTCATCAAAGGATTTTCGCTTTCCCTTGGGGATTTTGAGCTCGTAGTCGGGATAGTCGGGGGGGGTGCACCAGCGGCGCAGTTCCGGATTCAGATCCTTGATGGTCTTGACGTCCACCTCGCAGAGCTTGGCCACCAGGTCCAGGTCGGTGCGCGAAGGGATGGCAACGGAGTCGAATTCGACGGGGGGAAGATACGCCACATCGGCGAAACCGTAGCGGGCCGGCTCCTTTGCGATGATGGCGGCGGCCAGGAGCTTGGGCACGTAATCCTTGGTCTCCCGCTTGAGGTACGACCCCTTGGATATCTCCCAGAAGTCCCGCGTGTTGTATTTGTCGATGGCGCGCAGGATCTTGTTTTCGCCGGCGTTATAGCCTGCCGCGGCCAGATACCAGTCCTGGTTGAAGAGGGAGTAAAGCTCCTTCAGGTACATGGCGGCGGCCACGGTCGACTTGAGGGGGTCGCGCCGTTCGTCGATCCACTGGTCGATCCTCAGGTCATAGCGCTTGCCCGTGCCCGAGATGAACTGCCAGGGCCCCACGGCGCTCGCCACGGAGACGGCGTGGGGGGTGAAGCCGCTCTCGATCATGGCCAGGTAGACCAGGTCCTCGGGAAGCCCTTCCTTCCTGAGAACCTCGCGCATCATGGGGATGTATCGTTCGGAGCGGGAAAGCCAGCGGGAAAAGGACTTGCGGCCGGAGGTCTGGAAATAGGTAATGAAGTACTCTACCTTGCCGTTAAGGGCAAGCGGGATGTCCGACTCGGGGAGGTCCTGGCCGGGGAGCTGCAGTTCGAAGTCATCGACCGGGGATGCCTCGTCCTCCACGACGATGAGCTCTCCCATGGCCGGCTCCAGCGGATTCGCCCGGCGCCCCTCGGCAAGGGGGGCAGCCTTGGACCGCGCCGCTCCCACGCGGGGCAACACTCCCGACAGATCGGCCTGCAACGAACCGTTCCCCAGAGAGGCCAACTCCCGAAGGGGGTTCGCGTGGAAATCGGATGCCTGGGCAATGGGTGTGAACAGCAGGACTATGGCCAGCAGGAAAAAAGATCGATTCATGGGAGCCCTTCCGCGCACTTTCGCGAGGGAATAATGTGGGAAGTCCGGGCCATGCCGGATGCGGCAGTATAGTCGTATTTCACCAACCTGTCAAGATTAGGAGGTTTTTGGGTGATAACCGGTTGAAGGGACAGGCGTTTCGGCTCAGGAGAGGTCGGGCGGCGCATCCGGCCCTGCCTCGTCGGGCCAGAAACGCCGCTCCATCTCCAGCAGGAGCGGTTCAAGGCTCGAACGGTCCACGGCGCTGATGGTGATGGCCCCATGGCGGCGGGCCAACTGGCGGATTTTCATGAATGCCAGGGGACTCTTCCGCTTCAGCTCGGGCACCAGGTCTCCCTTGTTGAACACCACCAGGCGCGGTTTGTCGCCGAGCTTAAGCTCTTCAAGGATCTTTCCCACCTGTCCGATCTGCTCCTCCATGCGGGGATTGGAGCAGTCCACCAGGTGAAGGAGGAGATCCGCGTCCTGGAGCTCTTCCAGGGTCGCCTTGAATGCCCCCAGCAAAGACGCGGGCAGGGAGCGGATGAAGCCGACCGTATCGGTGATGATGACCTCGCGCTCCCGGGGGAAACGGAGCCTGCGGGTTGAGGTATCGAGGGTGGCGAAAAGGAGGTTTTCGGTAAAGACGTCGCTCTTGGTCAGGGCGTTGAGCAGGGTCGACTTCCCCGCATTGGTGTAACCCACGATGGAAACGATGGGAAGGCCGGCCCGCACCCGCTTCTGGCGCCGCTGCTGGCGACCCCGGGAAAGCTCCTCCAGCTCCCGCTCCAGCTTGGCGATGCGGTCCCTGATGCGGCGGCGGTCGATCTCCAGCTTGGTCTCGCCGGGCCCCCGGCCGCCGATCCCCCCCATCAGGCGCGACATCTGCACCCCCCGCCCCGTGAGGCGCGGCAGGATATACTTGAGCTGGGCAAGCTCCACCTGGACTTTGCCGTCGAGGCTCGTGGCCCGGCGGGCGAATATGTCGAGAATGAGCTGGCTCCGGTCGATGACCTTGAGTTCGGTCAGGGCCGAGATGGAACGGACCTGGGCCGGGGAGAGCTCCTGATCGAAGATGAGAAGCGTCGCCCCGAGCTGGAGCGCCCGAATCAGGACCTCCCGCGTCTTGCCCTCCCCCATCAGGTAGCGGGGATTGAACTGGCGGGGACGCTGGATCACGGCATCGAGAACTGCCACGCCGGCGGTGCGGGCCAATTCCCGAAGCTCGTCCATGGAATCCTCGGCCTCCTCCCGGGGCTGCTTCGTGACCGAGATGAGGATGGCCCGCTCCTGACCAGCAGCGACTTCCCGGGACTCGGTGGCAACGGCCTTTTCCAGAGAACGCTCGAGGGTCGAAATGAAGGCGCCGAAATCCATCCGGTGGGCGGCCAATGGCTCGGCTGCCTCCACGCGGTAGGGATGGGCACTGTCATCGGAGGGATTGAGCGACGCGGTCTGGATGGCGAGCCGGCGGTCGTCATCGTGGACCTGGATGACCGCCATGAGGTCGAAGCGCAGGAGCGCCAGGTCGGTGAGGTCGTCCTCGGAAAAGGAACCGCCTCTCAGGTGAGTGTGGATGTAGCGGAGCCCCCGCAGGAGCCGCCGGCCCAGGGGATAGTCGGACAGGTCGGGGATGAAGAGCTCCCGTTCATCGCCGATAATGACATACTCGACTGAGCCGTGGCGGTTGACGAGAATTCCCACCCGCCGGCGGATGTCCCGGGTGATGTCCACCATCCGGGCCGCCAGTTCTGGGGTGATCAGTTCGTCGGGCGGTACCTTGCGCCGGTAGAGCCGTTCAAGGGCCGCCACCTGGCTCGGCTTGAGCCCCATGAGGTTGCCGTGCAGATGTTTGATTGAAAACTCCTTGGCCGGCAGCGGCCCCGTTGGTCAAAGCCCTATGATATTATACCCGCTGTCGACGAAGTGCACTTCCCCGGTCACTCCGCTCGACAGATCGCTGGCCAGATAGAGGGCCGCGCCGGCCACCTCGTCCTGGCTGATATTGCGGCGGAGGGGCGCTTTTTCGGCCACGTGGCCGGCGATCTGGTTGAAGCCGCCCACCCCCGCTGCGGCGAGGGTTTTCAGGGGACCGGCAGAGATGGCGTTGACCCGGATGCCGTCGGGACCGACGGCCTCGGCAAGGTACCTGACGCTCATCTCCAGGGCCGCCTTGGCGACCCCCATGACGTTATAGTTCGGGAACACCTTCTGTCCGCCATAGTAGGAAAGCGTGATGATGCTCCCCTGCCGCTCTTTCAGGAGGGGATGGGCTCCCTTGGCCAGGGCGACGAGGGAATAGGCGCTGATGTCCATGGCGAGGGAAAAGCCTTCCCGGCTGGTGTTGAGAAAGGACCCCTTCAGTTCGTCCTTGTTGGCAAAAGCCACCGAATGAACAAGGGTGTCGAGCCCTCCCCACGAACGCTCGACCCGGGCGAAGACCGCCTTGATGTCATCGTCATCGCGAACATCGCAGGGAAGAACAAGGCTCGCCCCGACGCTTTCGGCGAGCGGAATCACCCGCTTGGCCAGGGTTTCGTTGGCATAGGTGACCGCCAGGTCGGCGCCTTCCCGCCGGAACGCCTGCGCAATGGCCCACGCGATGCTTTTCTCGTTGGCGATGCCGAATACGATCGCCTTCTTGCCCGTCAATAGACCCATGAATCCATTCCTCCCACCTAATGCTGTCGACTGTGCCGAGCAGTCCGCTCGGCTCGGTACAGGGGGATAGTAATACAAAAAAACCCCATCGTTGGCAAGACATATGGCGATTTTATGATACAAGTGTGGATGGGGAGGACGCCATGACCGGCACCTACACCGAACTCTTGGAGGGAAGCGAGCGTTTGAGCGGTCTTGCCGACGTGGACGAGGTAATCAAAGCTCTCTCCCGCCTCCTGCGCAAGCTCGTCAAAACCCGATGGATCGCCGTCTATTTCTTTGACCGCGAACGGAGGGATTTCGCCCCGGCCCGCAGCACGGGGCTCCCGGCCCGTTTCGTTCCCGTGTTTCGCGAGATGCCGCTGGCGCCGGACAAGATCCCTCTCCTGAAAGGCATGCTTCGCAAACGGCAGCACCTGATGCTCACGGACCCCGGCTCCTCGGACCTGCTCACCCCGAAGCTCCGGAAACTCCTCCGCAACCTCTGCGTGCTGGCGGTCCCCATGGTGGTCAGGACCCAGGTCATCGGTGCCGTGGTCATGGCCCGCACCCGCGAGCTCCCTCCCTTTTCCGCCGCTGAAACCGCCATCATCCGCGATCTGGTTTCCCACGCGGCACTGGTGGTTTCCCACATGCAGCTCTTTGACGAGTCCCTGGACATGGCCCTGGACCTGGCGGGGCGCATCGACGTGATCCTCACCATCGACGAAATCAACAAGGCCATCTCCTCCTCCCTCTCGCGGGAGAGGATCATGGAGACGGCCATGACACAGGTGGAGCGGATCACCGGCTGCGAGCTCGTGGCGATCCTCCAGGCTGAAGGAGGGGGGCTCACGGTCATGTCGTCCCATGCCTCGGGACTTGAAATCCCCGCCCCCCTCCGCCCCGGCGCGCCCCTTTCGCTGGCGGGCTGTACCGCCTGGACCGCCTTCCGCACCGGCCGCAGCGCGAGCATCGCCGACCTGGCCGACGCCAGGAAGCCCGGCACCGTCTCCCGGACCCTCCTGACCGCCGGTATCCGGTCGCTCCTGGCCATTCCCCTCATGTCGCGCGACCAGGTCAAGGGGGTGCTGCTGTTGGGCGACACGGAACCCGGCACGTTCGCCCGGGGCGAAACGTTCACCATCGAGAAGATCGCATCCCAGATGGCGGTGGCACTGGAAAACGCCCGGCTTTACGAAGACATGCGGAGCCTGTTCTTCAACACCGTGTCCAGCCTGGCCAATGCCATCGATGCCAAGAGCCCCTGGACCAAGGGGCACTCGGAACGGGTCATGCACATCTCGACCCGCATCGCCAAGGAGATGGGTCTTTCGGAACAGGACGTGGAACGGATCCGGCTCGGGGGGCTGCTGCACGATATCGGCAAGATCGGTGTCATCGAGGCGCTTCTGGAGAAGCCGGCGCTCCTCTCGGAGGACGAATTCCCCCCCATGAGGCTTCACCCGGAAAAGGGGGTTGCCATCCTGGCTCCCATTGACCAGTTAAAGGAAGTGCTTCCCATTATCCTCTACCACCACGAGCGGCTGGACGGCTCGGGCTATCCCGAGGGGCTCACCGGCGACCACATCCCCCTGGGGGCGCGCATCGTAGCGGTGGCTGACTCCTTCGACGCCATGGTGTCGGAGCGGCCCTATAAACAAGCCTGCACCCTCCCGGAAGCCCTGGAAGAGCTTCGCGCCGGCGCCGGCAGCCAGTTCGATCCGGCCGTGGTCGAGTGCTTCGGCAGGTACGTCAAGCGGGTGATGGGCAGGGGCGGCGGCACCACGCCCGGGGCGCTCTGGGAGGTCGCCTAAAGGAGCGGTAAGGAGAACCGCGGCGGGCAACGGCCAGGGGCCACTCGTAACAGGGAGTGCCCGGATGTTACGACGGATATGGCAGGGCTGCCCGGGTGGTGCCGCAGGCGCGGCGGGGCTGTGGAGGGGCATTCAAATGGCGTGAGCAGAAGATGTGAGGCAGCGATCAGGGGCGGACGGATTCCTGCCCAGTCTCCTCCGGCGGGGCGGCAGGGGTGGCACTCGCCGGCTCGCGGGCGCCACGCGCTTCTTCCAGCCGCGCAAGACGTTCTTCCACGCGGCCGAGGCGCTGCTCCACCGACTCGAGAAGATCCAGCGCCCGTTCCATCTTCGCCTTGACCGCAAAGACCGCAAAGGGGAGCACCAGCCAGACGGCCACCACGAACAGGCCGAGAATCGCCATCATAACCATCATGCCGCCGAAAATTTCCATCTTCCGCTCCCTGGGCGCTGTTGAGCGATCTCATTCCCGTCGCAGGGTACCCCTCACCCCCTTAAAAGTCAATCACGCCGGAGGGCTGCCCCCTCGGCGACGCCGGCGCAACACCAAAAAAATGCTTGCGTTTTTCCTGCCCCATGCTACCATGCCTAAATTTTAAGCAACAGGCTCATACAACCGTCAACACATGATCCGTTCTCTTGCCATAGGCTCCCTGACCCTGGGAAACAACCTCATCCTCGCCCCCATGGCCGGGATAACCAACCTTCCCTTCCGCCTTCTGGCCCGCGAGCAGGGGGCAGGTCTTTGCTTCACCGAGATGGTGAGTGTGAACGGACTCGTCCGGGAAGGCAAAAAGAGCTTCGAGCTCCTGCGGAGCGTGCCTGAAGATCGCCCCCTCGGCATCCAGCTTTTCGGCGACGATCCGGACGTCATGGGCCGGGTGGCGGCCATGGTGGAGGAATACGGGGACCTCATCGACATCAACATGGGATGCCCCGTGAAGAAGGTGGTGGGGACCGGCGCCGGGAGCGCCCTCATGCGAGAGCCGGACAAGGTGCGGGCCCTTGTCAGGGCCGTCCGGCGGGCCACGCGGCTGCCGCTGACCGTGAAGATCAGGAGCGGGTGGAGCTGCGAAGACGCCAATTTTCTCCAGATAGCCCGGATTGCCGAGGAGGAGGGATGCGATGCCGTTACGCTCCATCCCCGGAGCAGGGCGCAGATGTTCGAAGGCACGGCCGACTGGACGAAGCTCGCCGAACTGAAGCGGGCCGTCGCCATACCGGTCATCGGCAGCGGCGACCTGTTCAGCGCGGCCGACGTGGCCGCCATGCTCGACCGGACCGGCTGCGACGGGATCATGATCGCCCGCGGCGCATTGGGAAATCCGTGGATCTTCAGGCAGGCCCTGGACCTGATGGCCGGCCGCGAGCCGTCGGTCGCCTCCCCGGCCGAACGATTGGCAGTGGCCCGGAGGCATCTGGCCCTGTTCATGGAAATGGCCGGCGAACGGGTAGCCGCGCGGGAGATGCGCAAGCACCTGGGCTGGTACTCCCACGGACTCCCCGGTGCGGCGCAGTTCCGGAAGGAAATCAACGAGATTGAGGGCAATGGCGCCCTGATGGAGGCGGTGAGCCGCTTTTTCACGGCCGCGGAGGCGCCATGACCCCCGAAGAAAAGAAAGAGGAATTCATTGGCACCGTGATCGACAGTGTCGGCGACGGCGTCATCGTCATCGACCTGGACGGACGGATCGCCCTCATGAACCCCGCTGCGGAGGAGATCACCGGCATTTCGCGACGGCAGGCCCTGGGACATCGCTTTGACCTGGTCTTCCATCGGGAGTCGGTACTGCGGGAAATGGTCGGCAAGACCGCTGCCAGCGGCATGACCATATCCGACCACGAAAACATCGTCATCCGGAAACTGAAACAACTGACGCCGGTTTCGGCAACCACCTTCCCCCTCATGCTCCCCCATGGCGAAACCATCGGGACTATCCTGGTGGTGCGCGACATCACCAGCATTCGGGAACTGGAAAATGCCGTCCGCAACGCCGACCGGCTCTCAACCCTGGGGACCCTGGCAGCGGGGCTGGCCCACGAGATCAAAAACCCCCTGGGGGGCATCAAGGGAGCGGCCCAGCTCCTGGAGCTGGAGCTGCCCGCCGACAGCGAGCTGCGCGACAACGTCCGGATCATGCTCAAGGAGGTGGAGCGGGTCAATCGGATCGTCGAGGAACTGCTGGCCCTTGCCTCGCCCCGGGGGCTGCAACTGGGCAAGGTGAACCTCCACAAGGTCATCGGCGACATCCTCACGCTCCAGAAGCGCTCGACCGAAGGGAAGAACGTCGCCTTCCAGCAGCAGTTCGATCCCAGCATCCCGCCCATACTTGCCGACGAGGGAATGCTGACCCAGCTCTTCCTGAACCTCGTGAGGAATGCGGTCGAAGCCGTGGGTGACGACGGTTGCGTCCGGGTCGCCAGCCGGGTGATATCCGACTACTCCATGACCCAGAAGGGTGAGCGGCGTTCGCGGATGGTGGCCATCGACGTGGCCGACAACGGCCCCGGCATCCCGCCGGAGCGACTTGGACAGCTCTTCACCCCCTTTTTCACCACCAAAGCCAAGGGAACGGGTCTGGGGCTGGCCATCTGCCAGAAAATCGTGACTGAGCATCGGGGGATGATCAAGGTGGAATCGGCCCCCGGCAAGGGCACCACCTTCACGGTGATGCTCCCTCTGATTCAGTAGCCGGGAACGTTCCCTTGCATGTTCACCCCCATATCCACAGTTCGAGGTCTGCAATGGTACTGAACCGCATATTGGTTGCCGACGACGAAGAGAGCATGCGCTGGGTCCTCTCGAAGGCCCTGCGCAAAAAGGGATTCACCGTGGACCTCGCCCGCGACGGGGAGGAAGCTTTGCGCCTGGTCCAGTCCAACGAGTACGACCTGGCCATCCTGGACATCAAGATGCCCGGGTTCACCGGGCTGGAACTGCTCGACAAGGTGCGGGAGCTCAAGCACGATCTCCTCATGGTGATCATGACCGCCGAGGCGAGCATGAAAAACGCCGTGGAAGCCATGAAGCGGGGGGCCTACGACTACATAACCAAGCCCTTTGACCTGGACGTGATCGATGCCATCATCGAAAAGGTGAACAAGGCCCGGGAGATCACCTCCCAGATGACCATCCTGCGGGAAGAGCTGAAAGAGCGCTACCACCTGGAGAAAACCGTCATCGGCAATTCTCCTGCCATGCGGGAGGTCTACAAGACCATCGGCAAGGTTGCCCCCAGCGACGTGACCGTTCTCGTCCAGGGGGAGTCGGGAACCGGCAAGGAGCTCATCGCCCGGGCCATCCACTTCAACTCCAAGCGAATCGGCAAGCCGTTCATCGCCCTCAACTGCGCCGCCATTCCCAAAGAACTGCTGGAAAGCGAACTCTTCGGTTTCGAAAAGGGGGCGTTCACCGGCGCGGTCGAGCGCAAGCTGGGCAAGTTCGAGCAGGCCAACGGCGGCACCATCTTTCTTGACGAGATCGGCGACATGCCCCTCGACCTCCAGGCCAAGATCCTGCGGGTGCTCCAGGAGAAGGAAGTGACCCGCACCGGCGGCAGCCAGAACATCGCAGTGGACGTGCGGATCGTGGCGGCCACCAACCAGAACCTGGAGGAACTGGTCCGCAAGAAGCAGTTCCGGGAGGACCTCTTCTACCGGCTCAACGTGGTGCCGATCCAACTGGTGCCGCTGAGGGAGCGAAAGGAAGACGTGCCCCTCCTGGTGGCGTATTTCCTCCAGAACGCCTGCGCGGAACTGGAGGTTTCATCAAAGAAATGCTCCCCCGAAGCCATGGCGCTCCTCACCACCCACAACTGGCCGGGCAATGTGCGGGAATTGGAGAACACCATCAAGCGGGCGGTGATCCTCTCGTCGGATCCGCTCCTCATCACCTCCGACTTCCCGGGGTTGTGTTCCCGCCAGGCAGCAGGCGAAGCACCCGCGGCGGACGATCTCTCCCTGGAGGCACTGGTGGACATGAAGCTGCGGGCGAGCCTTACCAAGCTGGACAAAATGGAGAGCGGGGATATCTACAACCTTGTCCTCAAGCAGGTCGAGCGCCCCCTCATCCGCTTCGTCCTGGAAAAGACCCGGGGCAACCAGGTGAAAGGGGCGGAGATCCTCGGCATCAACCGCAATACGCTGCGCAAGAAGATCCAGGAGCTGGGGATCGAACTGAGAAAAGACTGAAAGGAGGAAGCATCTGATGAAAATTATGGAGAAATTCTTCCTCGACCGGCAGCAGGCAGTGCTCGTGGTCATCGACGTGCAGGAAAAGCTCTGCGCGGCCATGGACCCGGAGGTTCTGGAACGCCTCACGAAGAATACCGGCATTCTGCTGGAGGCCGCCCAGGAGCTCGGCATGCCGGTGGTTGCCACTGAACAGTATGCGAAAGGCCTCGGCTGCACCCTTCCGGTCCTGAAGGAGAAGATCGGGGGAGACGCCTGCGAGAAGATGACCTTCAGTTGCTGCGGCGACGAAGCGTTCCTGAACCGTCTCGCGGCACTGGGACGCAAGCAGGTCATCATCACCGGCATGGAAACCCATGTCTGCGTGCTCCAGACGGTTATCGAGCTCCTGGAGCGGGGCTACCACGTCCACCTGGTGCGGGATGCCATCATGAGCCGCCGCAAGGAAAACTGGTTCGTGGGCATGGAAGTGGCGCGGGACGCCGGCGCGGTCATCACATCCACTGAAACGGCCCTGTTCCAGCTCCTCCGCGTGGCCGGCACCGATGAGTTCAAGAAACTGTCGAAACTGGTGCGCTAGCGGATCGCTATCGCACGCCACCCATGGGCCGTCCGAAGGGGACGGCCTTTTTTTATTGTTGAATGCGCCGGGCTTCCCGGCATCACGGATTCGGGGAATAAAAAAGCCCCCTCTCCCAGGAGGGTAGGACGAGGGGGCACCAGAACGGGAGAATGGGTTAAAAGAGGAAGGTTACCTTGACGGAGAACCCGTTGATGAGCGGGTCCAACTGCCGGGAAATCCGCTGGCTCTGCTCGCGGATTTCGTCATGGGGTGCCAGGTCAGCGTAGCCGATTTCGATGGGAACGCCGCCGCAGTTGAGCGTCACATCGCCGGCGGGGCTGGCTGATATGCTGAAAAAGGTGGCATCAGATCGGGAGACGGGTGAGGCGGGAGGGGAAGAAACGATGGCCGATGAATCATGGCCGGCGGCCGATGCGAGGTAGGCGGGAATCGAGTCCGCCAGTACCGGCGTCGCCGCAACAGCCACAACGAACAGTACGGCCGCACCAACGGCCGTGCCCCATCTGCGACAATACTCCCGAAAAACTCCCATTGCTCGTCTCCTTCCGGCACCGGATAAAGAACAAGCCGGGGCCGAACGTCGTCGTGCTGACATTTCGGCATCCCGGCTGTCTCAGAGAGACCCTGTGGGCTTTCCGTCCCACCCTCGCGGATGGTTTAGTATTGTCGTGTATCAACAATATGCGGTTTGCATGTGTAATGCAAACCGCATACCACCCAAGTAACGCTACTGTTCCCCTTTTGAAACCCACCATTAAAGAGAGCGCGCGACGAATCGAAACGACCGTGCGGTGACCTTTTCCGTCGTCCGATGACGAAAAAGGTCGCGATCAGGCGGCAAGCCTCCGTGCAATCACGTCGTGATTGAGCCACAGCACCGGAGCCTGGGGCACCCAGGAATGATCGAACATGAGGCGCCCCACCGCCTGGAAGACCGACTTGGAAAGCTCTGCGCAGACGATGCTCCTGGGATCGGCGTTCATGGCCATGAGCGCGTCCGACGCGGTGAGCATCAGGGCGGCCTGCTCCGGCGTGTTATGGCGGGGCCACTCTTCCAGCTTGCCGAAGGATGCCAGAACCGGCGAAGCAAGGTAGGCATCGGCCTGGGCCAACACGGCGTCCATGGTTTCCCCTTCCTTGAGCAGCGCCTGGCACGCGGCGCGGATGCCGGCTGCCGCGGAGGAGCCACCTTCCCGCACAAGGGCGTCCAGCAGCGGATACAGGGAAAGTTCCACCCCGAGGAACAGGGCGCTGGAATTCGTCTGGATCTCCGGCGAATTGTAGACCGTGGCCTTGACACCCTGCTGCCAGGCCCGGCAGGCCCATTCCTCAAGGCGGATCTTGGCCCACCCCTGCAGATAGGGGGTGTAGGATTGCCACCGGTACTCGCCGCCGACGAGCACCTCGCAGCCATGGTAGCCGTAGGCTGCGTAGGAAACCCTGGCGCCGGCGCCTTCCGCCCGCGCCCGCAGCGGAGCGGTGGCATCCACAAGGGCACCGAAGGTGTCGGCGGTCACCTCGTCGAAGGACAGGCTGCACAGCCGCCCCACGTCGGAGTTCCAAAAGAGCTCCGAGGGGAGGAAGCGGTCTCCCTGGCCCTTGAACACGCGGTTGAGAAGCGGCATGAGGGTCCGGGCGCGGGGAATGCCACCGGCCATGGTGTGCACGATCAGGAGATTGGCCCCCGCCGGGACGAGCCCGTCGAGTTCCCGCGCGAACTCGGCCAGGTTGCTCCGGAAGCGGGCGAGCCCCTTCCGGCGCGACTCTTCGATGGCGGCCATGTCAAGGGCGGTTGTGGCTACGGTCTCGGGCTTCACCCCCTTGAGCCGGTCGACCGGGGTGAGCCCATCGCCGGCAGGCTCCAGATCGAAACCGGCTTCCAGCGGGACATTAATGATCTTTCCCCCCAGGTTCGCCTCGGCTTCGGCCAACTCTTCGGCAGTAAGGGGGCGCACCGGCCCGTTGTTGTCGCGGCGGCCCACCGTGGCGCCGACAATGGTCATGCCGGCCTTCCGGGCCTCGTCAACGATGCCGTTGGCGTAGCCGCGGCCGAACAGCTCGCCGAAGAGGACGAAAACATCGCCGGGGCCATAGCCGGCAGCGGCGGGAACGTCACGGAGCGGAGTGTATGTGGTCATGATTGATTCCTCGATTCGTAATGGTACTGACGGCCGGCCACCGGGGCCGGCCGGTTCCGGAGGATGAGCCGGGCTGCAGAGCGGGCGGCACGCTACTCCTTATCCTCCACATCCACGATCAGGCCGCGACCGAAACAGACGCCGCGCTTGGCCGACTTGATGAAGTCAATGAGGTAGCGGACATCGTCGGTGATGTGGAGGGAGCGCTCCACCTCTGCCAGGGCGTTCTGCATGTTGAGACCCGAGAGGAACAGGAGCTTGAAGGCATTTTTGAGCGCCCGGACGCGGGACTGGTCGAAACCGTTGCGCTTGAGGCCCACCAGGTTCAGGGCCTTCACCGTATGGGTGTCGTCCATGATGCAGAAGGGAGGCACGTCGCGGGACGTGCGGGACAGCCCCCGCATCATGGCAAAGGTACCGATGCGGCAGAACTGGTGCACAACGCTGTTGCCGGAGATGATGGCCCGGTCCTCCACCACCACGTGGCCTGCCAGCAGCACGCCGTTGACCAGGATGATGTTGTTGCCGAGCACGCAGTTGTGCCCCACGTGGGAGTTTACCATCAAGAGGTTGTTGTCGCCGACCACCGTTTTGGTG
This sequence comes from Geobacter sp. PheSNFMC, assembly GCF_059620965.1. NCBI lineage: Bacteria > Pseudomonadati > Thermodesulfobacteriota > Desulfuromonadia > Geobacterales > Geobacteraceae > Geobacter > Geobacter sp. PheSNFMC. The sequence continues at coordinate 107,163 of NZ_JCAMRN010000005.1, read as the reverse complement.
CCGGGACGGTTCCCCCGGTGAATGGTGACGTGCTCGCGAATCATGTTGCCGTTGCCGATGATGGTCCAGCTCTCCTCCCCCTTGTAGCCGAAGTCCTGGGGATCGTGGCCGACGATGGCACCGTAGTGGATAGTGTTGTTCTCGCCGATCTGCGTCCAGGGGCCGATGACGGCGTTGGCCATCACCCTGGTGCCGGCGCCGATGGAGGAGTGGTCCCCCACGATGACGTTGGGGCCGATTTCCACGCCGGCGGCAATGGTGGCGGAGGGGCTTATGTGGGCGGTCGGATGAATGTTAGTAGTCATGATGCTTCTCCAGATTCTCGAACTTGGTGAATTCGCCGTTGAACAGCAGGTTGACGGAGCCTATGGGGCCGTTACGCTGCTTGCCGATGATGATCTCGGCGTCCTTCTCGTGCCCCTTGGTGCAGGAGCCGTCGCGCTTCTTGCAATCATCGCAGTAGACGGCGTCGCGATACACGAACATGATCACGTCGGCGTCCTGCTCGATGGCCCCCGATTCCCGCAGGTCACTCATCATGGGGCGCTTGTCGGTGCGGCTTTCCAGGCTCCGGTTGAGCTGGGAGAGCGCCACCACCGGCACCTCCAGCTCCTTGGCCAGGGCCTTGAGGGAGCGGGAGATTTCCGAGATCTCCTGCTGGCGTGACTCCTGGCTGGAGCCGCGCATGAGCTGGAGATAGTCCACCACGATCATGCCGAGGCCGTTCTCCGCCTTGAGACGCCGGGCCTTGGCCCGCATCTCCAGCACCGGAATGGCCGGGGTATCGTCGATGTAGAGCCGGGCCTTGGCAAGCTTGTCGGCCCCGTGGGTCAGCTTGTGCCAGTCGGTGTCCACCAGGTGGCCGGTCCGCAGGCGGCTGGCATCCACTCGCGACTCGGAGCAGAGCAGACGCATGACCAGGGATTCCTTGCTCATCTCCAGGGAGAACACGGCCACGGGCAGGGGCGAATCGGCATGGGCCGCGGCATACTGGGCGATATTGAGGGAAAAGGCCGTCTTGCCCATGGAGGGACGGCCGGCAATGATGATGAGATCGCCCGGCTGGAAACCGGCAGTCATCTTGTCCAGATCGTAGAACCCGGTGGGAACGCCGGTTACGTGCTCTTTCTTTTCGTAGAGGGTCTCGATCCTTTTGAAGGTATCCTTGAGGATGGTGCCCACCGGGGTGAAGGCGGGGCGGAGCTTGTTCTCGGAAATCTCGAAGATGGTCTTCTGGGCGCCGTCCAGAAGCTCGTCCACCGTGGTCTCCTCGTCATAGCCGCGGGTGACGATGTCGGTGGCGGCGGTGATGAGGCGCCTGGTGACCGACTTTTCCTTCACGATCCGGCAGTAGTAGGCGATGTTGGCGGCAGTGGGGACATAGTCCACCAGGGTGGCGAGATAGGCGCCGCCCCCCACCTCATCCAGCTCTCCCTTGCGCTTGAGCATGTCCGTGAGGGTGATCAGGTCGCAGGGCTCGCTCCGGTTGGACAGGTCGATCATGGCCCTGAATATCTTGCGGTGGGACTCGCGATAGAAATCGTCGGCCTCGATCAACTCCAGACAGCGGTTGATCGCCTCGTTATCGAGGAGCACGCCGCCGAGAATCGACATCTCGGCCTCAATGCTCTGGGGGGGAACTTTTCTCAGATCGACCGCGGACATGACCTGCCTTGGGAAGAAACGCTGGATGTGAGTCGGAGGAAGGGGTACTATACCCCGCGCCGCCGGTCCGGGTCAACCGTTTTGACCGGGCCGGCGGCGCGCCGGAATAATGCGAAGCAACGGGAGGGTACATGCCGGAGTTGCCGGAAGTGGAGACAACCCTGCGGGGGATAGCGCCCCATGTGACCGGACGGCGGGTGACGGCGGTCACGGCCCGGGCAGCCAAGCTGCGGTTGCCGATCCCCCCCGAGTTGGGCGAGCGGCTCACCGGCAAGGTCATCGAGGGGGTGGAGCGTCGGGCCAAGTATCTCCTCTTGCGCTGCGGCGACGGCACGGCCATCATCCACCTGGGGATGACCGGCACGCTCCGGGTCGCTCCGGCCGGCAGTCCGCCGGGAAAGTACGACCACCTGGACCTGGTCCTGGACGACGGCCGCACCCTCCGCTTCAGGGATCCGCGCAAATTCGGACTCGTCCTCTGGACCGGCAGCGACCCCCTTGCCCACCCGCTGCTGGCACAACTGGGGCCGGAGCCCTTCCCACCCCTGTTCAATGGGAGCTATCTCTTCGCGCGCAGCCGGAAGCGGAATACCGCCATCAAGCTTCTGCTCATGGACAACCGGATCGTGGTCGGCGTGGGGAACATCTACGCCAACGAAGCCCTGTTCCGGGCGCGCATCCATCCCGAACGCGCCGCGGGGTCACTCTCTGAGGAAGACTGCGCCACGTTGGCAACCGCCGTCGAGGATGTGCTGCGCGACGCCATTGCCGAAGGAAACGCCACCCTCCACGAATTCATCGCGGCCGAGGTCCCTTCGGGGTATTTCCGCATCGATCTGGCCGTCTACGGGCGAACCGGCAAAGTCTGCACGGCCTGCGGCACTCCCATCGCCCGGACCCGGCTCGGCAACCGCTCCACCTGGTTCTGCCCCCTCTGCCAGAAATGAGCACCACCGGCTGCGCCGGCTCGGCCGGGACGCAACGGGCGGACGGTCAGTTACAGTCGTCGCGCCAGAGACAGCCGTCCTGGCCGCACGAGTCGGCGCGGCCGGTCCCGTAACACGCGTCGTTCCCTTCATCCGACTGGATCGCCCGGACGAGTTCCGCCTTTTTCATGGAGCCGGCCTTGATCCCCCGCTGCTTGGCAATCTCTTTGACTTGCTGCATGTTCATCACTCTCATCCTCCCCATGGGCATGTTGTTTTCACCGCATTACATCACAATACCAGCCGTGTATTGCGGCACCATCACAACGTGATAACGATATCAGGAAATCAGTCCGCTGCAACCGCGGCTCAGCGCCCCCTGTTTCGCGGGCAGGGCGTCGATCTCCTGGGAAACCTTATCGTCACATCTGAAAAAACATTTAATTGTTTCATGAAAAATTCCGCATTTTACTCCCTTGCACTTTCTTGCTCGACAAACTGAGAATTTTTCAATAAAATCCCGCCGTATACTGTATACACTTACGCGGACCACATGGCCCGGGGCGCATGACGATTCCCGCCCGACCCTGCATTCCCGGCCGTCAGCCCATGATCGAAAGGAGAGCACGCGATGTCCACCAAGCCGTTCGTCTACCAGGACCCTTTCCCCCTCGGCAAAGATGAGACGAAGTACCGCAAGATCGAGGGATCCGAGAAGCACGTCACGGTCGAGCAGTTCGCCGGCAAGGAAGTGCTGCGGGTCTGCCCCGAGGCGCTGTCCATCCTCGCCAACGAGGCGATGCGCGATGTATCCTTCCTGCTGCGCCCCGAGCACAACGAGGCAGTAGCGAAGATCCTGCGCGACCCGGAAGCGTCCATGAACGACAAGGGCGTGGCCCTCGCCTTCCTGCGCAACGCCGAGATCTCCGCCAACTTCGAGCTTCCCATCTGCCAGGACACCGGCACCGCCACCGTCATCGCCAAGAAGGGCCAGCAGGTCTGGACCGGCGGCAAGGACGAGGAGTATCTCTCCAAGGGGGTCTACAAGACCTACACCGAGGAGAACCTCCGCTACTCCCAGACCGTTGCCCTCAACATGTACGACGAGATCAACACCGGCACGAACCTCCCGGCCCAGGTCGAGATCCAGGCCGTGGACGGCGATGCCTACAAGTTCCTCTTCATGGCCAAAGGCGGGGGCTCCGCCAACAAGACCATGCTTTTCCAGGAGACCAAGGCGCTGCTCACCCCCGAGAAGCTTGAAAAGTTCCTCGTGGACAAGATGAAGTACCTGGGCACCGCCGCCTGCCCGCCCTACCACATCGCCGTGGTCGTGGGCGGCTGCTCCGCCGACCAGTGCATGAAGACCGTCAAGCTTGCCTCGGCCAAGTACCTGGACGCGCTCCCCACCCAGGGGAATGAGCACGGCCAGGCGTTCCGCGATGTGGAGCTGGAGGAGAAGCTGCTCCAGGCCGCCTACAAGCTCGGCATCGGCGCCCAGTTCGGCGGCAAGTACTTCGCCCACGACGTCCGGGTCATCCGGCTTCCGCGCCACGGCGCTTCCTGCCCCGTGGGGATGGCGGTCTCCTGCTCCGCCGACCGCAACATCAAGGCGAAGATCACCAGGGACGGCCTCTTCGTGGAAGAGCTCGACCGCAATCCGGGCCGCCTCATCCCCGAGCAGTACCGCGGCAAGCACGAGCACGGCGTCAAGATCGACCTGAACCGCCCCATGAAGGAAATCCTCGCCGAGCTCAGCAAGTACCCGGTTGCAACGCCGCTGCTCCTGAACGGTACCATCGTGGTGGGCCGCGACATCGCCCACGCCAAGTTCAAGGAGATCATCGACGCCGGCAAGCCGGTGCCCGAGTACCTGCTCAACCACCCGATCTACTACGCGGGACCGGCCAAGACCCCGGCCGGCAAGCCCTCCGGCTCCTTCGGCCCCACCACCGCCGGCCGGATGGACTCCTACGTCGATCTCCTCCAGTCCAAGGGCGCATCCATGATCATGATCGCCAAGGGGAACCGCAGCCAGCAGGTGACCGATGCCTGCCAGAAGTACGGCGGGTTCTACCTGGGCTCCATCGGCGGCCCGGCCGCGGTTCTGGCCGAGGAGAACATCAAGAAGGTGGAGTGCATCGACTTCCCTGAACTGGGGATGGAAGCGGTCTGGAAGATTGAAGTGGAAAACTTCCCGGCCTTCATCCTTGTGGACGACAAGGGGAACGACTTCTTCAAGCAACTGGGTCTGTAAGCACTGAAGCCCACCACGCCCCCGGCCTCCTGCGGCCGGGGGCGTTTTTGCGCGTATCGGTCAATGGTAGCGGGCCCGTGTGCCGGGGCGCCGGACGGACGCAGACAAAGGATCAGGAACCATGCAAGTCATCGACGACGGCCGCTGCTTCATCTGCGGCAAGGACAACCCCATCGGACTCAAGGCGGAATTCGTCACCGACCCTCACCAGCGGCGCGCCGAGACGCGCGTTCGAATCCCGGAGGTCTTCCAGGGATGGCAGGGGGTGACCCACGGCGGCATCATCTCGGCCCTGCTGGACGAGATCTGCGCGCAAGCCTGCATGGCGAGCGGACTCCAGATAGTGACCAGCGAACTGCGCCTCCGCTACCGCGAACCGGTACCCACCGGATCAGAGATAACGGTAATCGGCCAGGTGACGGGCGAGCGGCGCCGCCTGGTGGATGTGAAGGGGTGGGTCGAACTGGACGGACGGGTCATGGCCGAGGCCGAAGTGACCATGTTCCGGGTGGGGTAATCTCTCCGGCCGATTACTCCTTCAACTGTTTCTTCAAACTGTCGCGGTGTTTCTCGTACGCTGCGATGTGATCGCCCTTCTTGATCTCCGACTTCCTCCAGTAGATGGTATCTTCGGCGTTTCCATCCAGAACCGGATTTTTGAAGAATATCCTGGCCGTGGCAGGTTGGCCATCCTCTTTACGCTTCTTGTCGCTCTCCGCGCGGACCGCCGCGATGGCTGCCTTGAGCGTGGAGCCCGAGCTGCTGTTTTCAGACCCCCGGAGCATCCAGTAGTTTTCGGTCTCGTCGTCCCCCTGGAGCTGGTACTCAACAATGTGATCGATGTGGAACGTCATCTTCTCGCCGGCCCGATTGAAGCGGGGGCGAACGATATCCCGGTCGCTCATGCCGAGATCGGCGGCCTTCTTCCTGAGGGGCTCGCTCAGGTTCTGCCTCGCCCAGGATTCCCACTTGCCGACCTGACCTGTTTTGCGGTCCCTTTTTTCATGAAAAAGCTTATCGGCCTTGGCCCGTCCCGTATAGAGGGTCTTGTGCTTTGCGCCCGCCCCTGCGTGCTCCTTGCATGAAGGGATGGGGAACGGCTTTTCATGGTAGAGGTCCCCTGCCCCGGCAGCTTTCCCCTTTTTCTTGACCGTCTTGAGATCCTGGGTGGGATTGAGGGTAGCCGCCACGATCCAGTTCTCGCCGCCGTCCCGGGCCTTGAGGTCCTTGAGGCCGTACTCCTTGCGGCGACGGATCGATTTCAAGACGGTATTGAGCTCGTCGAGGCCGATCCCGGTCTTTTCCGCATAGGCCAAGGCCTGATCCAGGGCCGTCTTTACCCGCCCCATGCGCGCGGCAACGTCGGTTGCAGGCTTGTCGGCCTTCTTTTCCGGCTCCTTCGTTCCCGGCTTCTTTCCCCTTTTTTCTGCCTCCGCCTGGTACTGCCGGACCGTTTTGCCATCGGCGGTCCGGGCGTTGGGGTCGGTAGGCTTTTTGGCTTTTTTGGGTCCTCCAGGCGTAACCCTGGCCTTTGCCGGAGATTGCTTCGGCGCCTCTCCCTCCTGGGCCGCCCCCTTCTTCGCCTGCTTTGGCGGTGGCTCCGCCGCCCTGGTATTCTTTTCCTTCCACGCCCCCTTTTTCTCCCCCTTGTCGCCGGAACCTCCCGTGGCCTTGTCGCTGTAGAGATCGGTCATGAACTTCTCAGCGGAAAACTCCACCGGCTTGAACTCGACAGAAGGTGCCTGGCCGGAGCCGAAGACGTAATCCACCGTGGCGCCTACGCCGAAACTGCCGCCCATGGGCCATTCCTTCCCCACCAGGGGCCAGGTCCACCGCTTGTCGGGCACAGGGGACCACCACGGGGCGTCGATCTCCACGAAAAGGTCGCCCGACAGACCCAGGAACGGCTGGGCCGCGATCTCCATGTCGCCCCGGATGAAGAACTCCCCCTTTTTATCCTCTCCTTCGGCACCTTTTTCCCGGTAGCCGATGACGGGTGTCGCCTCGGCGTACCCCCTGATCCCGGCCAGGGCGTTGACGCCGGCCCCGGCCTTGATGTCGTGGGACAGGATTTCGAGGCCGGCACCGGCCTCGCCCCGGAGCCGGAGACCGGCCGCGGCGGAGATATTGAGACTCCCCTGGACAGTGAAGTTCTGAGCCTTTTTCGGATCGGTGGAGTAGGTCCCCTCCACCACGATATTGTAGAACTTGGCCGGACCGAGCTTGGCAAAGGCACCCATCCCCACGTTGGCAAAGATGAAGATGTTTCCCACCACGGGAATGCCATAGGAGGCCCGGGCCTCCACCTTGAAGAGGTCCTTGTTGAAGTCCTTCTGGGGAAAGAGGATGAATTCCTTCTGGGGAGTGATCTTGCCGATTACGGTGAGGTTTCCCCGGGGATCAACGATGACGTGGGCTGTTCCGTTCAGCCAGTCGGTAAAGGCAAAGGTAAGGTCCCCCTCGCCGAAGACCACGTAGTCGACCTTGTCGCTACGCGGGCCAACTGTGGCCGCCGGTGCAGGTGTTCCCTCCCGGGCCGTGCCGGCTGCTTCGAGTCGGGCCGCCGCCCCCTTTTCCATGAGACGAAGGAGGACCTCGCCGGAAAACTTCTCCCCCGTGTAGCCGACCTTACCCTCACCCGTAATGGCCCGGCCGTCCCAGCCCACTGCCACGTTGCCGGAGAACCCCTTGGGCAGGGTGAGCCCCACCGTGGCCATACCGGTGACGATCCCTTCGGTGGACCGTTTCAACTCCAGGCTGCCCGAAGCGAGTCCCCGCACGGTCACCGCCGCGCTCCCTTCGAAGGTGATCGCCTCGTTGACCGCCTCAAGGGTGAGGGTACCGGTAAACGCCCCTCCCATCCGGATCTGCGTACCCTTGATTCCCAGGTGGAGGGCACCGTTCTCCAGGGTATTGATCGCTGAGCCGAGCCGGCTCAGGTCCAGGGCGCCGAGCCCCACCAGGTCGGGAGTCTTCCTGATCAGGGCGGCAAGATCCCCCTTCTCCCCGTCAAAGCCCACCCGGCCCCTGATCTTTCCGCCGTCGCCGACCGCCACAATGAGAGAGGGGGCGAGAGCACCCGTGAACAGTGGGTGAGTCAGGGGGATTGCCTGCTCCTGCACGGAGTAGCGTTCCCCGGCCCGGCGGACCTCCAGCGGACCGGCCGCGAGGCTGCCGAACCGGACATTGACGTTCCCTCGCGTGCGTTCCTTCAGGAAGTCGGCAATGGGCGGGGGCGGCACAAAGGTGGGCATCCCCTTCAGCTCCATGATGCCGGGGGCGGTCTCCCCCGTGGCATCGGCTGCGGTCGCAGCCTTGAGCACCTCTCCGGTTCGACGATTACCGATGGTCTGCTGGAGCTGACGGACCGGGCCGGCAGGCGTGCCGGGGCGTGCCGGCGACGAAACCGGAGCGGGTCGCTCCGGGCGCCTGGCTGTGTTGATCGGTTTCGGTCCGGCTTTCTGAGAAGTCATGGATGTCCCCGGCTACTGGTTGCTCCCGCGGGGAGAGCCCAGGATTGGAGAGTACAACGGCGACGGACCGGTCATGCCGCAGGCCAGATGACCCGTTGTCGCCCACGGCAAGGGTTTCGTGCTCCGCTGCCGTGACGGCGTACCGCCTCGCGGATAATGGCGGCATAACCGCTCGCAGCCCGCTCCATGGAGAACGATCGGGCAATTTTCTGCCGGCCGGCCCGGCGCATGGCCTCGGCGCGGGTACTGTCTTCCAGCAGTGCCAGGGACGCGGCCGCGAACCCGTCCGCGTCAGCGGCATCCAGCAGGATCCCGTCGCACCCATCCTCGATCACCTCGGGGATAAAGCAGCGCCGGGAGGCAATCACCGGCACGCCGGCGGCCATGGCCTCGAACAGTCCCCAGTTGGCCGCCCCCTCGAACAAGGGAAACAGGATGACATCCATGGCCTGGAGGTAGCGGACGAACTGGTCGTAAGGGACAAAGGGCCGGAAGATGAACTCCTCATCCGCCATCCCCTCCTGCCGCAGAGCGTGCCGCTTGAACGAGGAATCCCCCAGGTAGGATGCTTCGTTGCCGTAGATGCTCGCCTCATCGCCGACGACGAGAAAGTGTGCGTCGGGACGGACGGCTCGAATCCTGCCGGCGGCCCGGACAAACACGTCGAAGCCCCGCACCGCCTCCAGGGTCCTGCCCGCAAAGCCGATGACCGGCCCGTCCCCGGTTATGCCCAGTTCACGCCGCAGGGCCTCCCGGTCACCTGCCGGTGGAGGCAGGGCAAATCCCTCCATCCGGACCCGTACCTTGCTGCGCAGCTCGGGTGGAAACAGGTCGCGGGCGTAGGCGGAGGGAACCACGCAGAGATCCGAATGGATCACGCTGGAATGGATAAGAGAGCGCAGGGCCACGTCCATGAGGCTCTGGGGATACCGGCCCGGGAATTCATCCCGGCAGAAGGCCGGATGGTATCCGGGCAGCTCCACATAGGAGACCACCGGGATAGCGAGAATCTCCCGAACGAACAGGGTTGCCCCGAAAGATGCATGCCCCACCACGGCGTCGATGCCGGTGGAGGCATGGATGTGCGCCAGGGCCTCCACGATGGCCTTGCCCCGGCGCGCCCCCTCCTCGATGCAGCGGGTGTAGTAGGTCCCCGACAGGGGCGATGCCTCCTCCCCGTACCCGTAGTAGGCGACGGGCGGCTTGTCCCGGCGGATCTGCCGGGTGAACGCCCGATCCACCAGAAAGGCACACTCCCACCCCCTTTTCCGGGAAAGAGCGTTGGCTATCCCGGTGAACTGGTTCGGATAGGAAGGGTGGACGAATACAACGTTCATCGCTTCTTCGCCAGTTTCCTGGCCGCGTCGATGAAGCCTCGCGCCCGTTTGGGATCGCCGCCCAGGGCGGTTGCCACGTCATCGACGGAGGCGGCCGCAAGATCGGCAATGGTCGAGATGCCGGCTGCCGTCAGTTTCCCGGCCATGGCCGGCCCGATCCCCTTCACGTCCGTCAGGTGCGGAGCCTGCGTGCCCTTGCCGGGGGGAACGATCACCGTGGGGGCTTCCACTGTTCCGGGACCGCTCATGATCGGGCCATGAATGGTTACGCTCGGAATGGTCATGGTAGGGATAGTGGGCACCGTGAGCGTCGGCGCGGTTATGGTGAAGGTCGGCTGGGTCAGGGTAAACGTGGGCCGCGTCAGGGTGAAGGTCGGCTGCGTCAGGGTGAACGTGGGCGACGTAACCGTAACGGTTGGAGATGTCACGGTTATTGTCGGCTCCGCAGCGGCAACGGCCGGGATGGCTACCCAGCGCAGGGACAGCGTGCGCTGGCCGACCCCCGGTGCGGAGAACATGATGTCGAAGCTTCCGACGTCCTGGTATCTCAGCACCCGCACCGTGATGAACGCCGTCTGGCCGGCATAGCGGAGGACCGGACCGTATTCCACGTGCTCGCCGTAATCTATGCCCACCTGCACGCAGAAGAGATTATCGTCGAACCCGGAGGTGACCCGCGCCGTGCCCACGCCGTCGGAATTGGTCGTGATGGAGATCCGCCCCGTTCGGGCCGAGGCCCCTCCGCCGCCTGCGGCGCTGATGGTGATCTTCTTGCCGGCGGGATCGGCGGCCAGGGTCACATTCTGTCCGGCTGCCAGGTCGATGGCTGCGCCGGGATTGACGACAAGGCTGCCGCCGTTCACGGTGAGCCCTGCCAGGGAGCGGTTCCAGCGCATGGCATTGGCGTTGGAGACGTGCTTATCGCAGGTGGTATCGTCACTGGCGGGGTCGACACAGGCCGGACCGGTCTGCTCGTGCCGGGTGTTGTGGGGGTTGCCGGTGACCCCCGAATGGCTCTCGCCGATCGTGATGGTCCTGGCGGTGGTGTTGGGCGTGATCTGGACGGCGTTTGCCGCCACCAGGTCCACGTTGCCGCCCGGGCTCTCGACCCCGTCCACGCTCTTCAGCGCTCCCACCTGGGCCGCGGTGGTCATGTGGGGATTGCCCAGGTCGGTCAGGTGGCGGCGGATCATCTCGAAGAGTTCGGGATTGGTGTGCACGACGATGTTCTGGATGATGTCCGGGGTGCCGCTCCAGACCCCTCCCTTGCGGATCACCAGGGCCAGCGGCACCCGGCAGGGCTCCCCGCAGGCAGGGCAGCCGGCCAGGATGCGATCGAAGTGGGCCTTCAACAGCGCCCGGATGTCCGCCCGGCCGGCGGTCGTGTCCGTGGTGAAGAGGCCGGACCAGGCGTCGTCAACCGACGGGACCGGGCCATCCCATTTCTGCACGGCCAGGGAAAAATCCTCCCGCACCCGGCTGTAGCAGCAGGTTTCGCCGCAGGCGTTGCCGCTGTCGGCCATGGGGGCCGGAGCCGGCTCCATGCGGCAGTCCTCCCGGCTCAGCCAGAGACAGTAGGCCGTGACATCCGGGGCCGGCTCGAAGGTGACGGAGGAGGGCCTGTCCACCACGATCTCCCGGCCGGCACAGTCGATGGCCACCCCTTCGCCGACACTGAGCGTGACGGTCTTTTTCGACTCGTCCCAGGAGGCGGTCACCTCCAGGCCGCAGACCGCTCCTGTGCCGAGCACCATCCTGTTGATCAGGTGGCGCTTGCCGTTCAGGTAGGACTGCTCCATCTCGAAGTCCCGGACTGTCATCAGCTTGCCGTAAAAATAGAGGTTTCTCTGGAATGGGCTCAGGGTGCGGTCGTTCGACATGGCGTCCTCCTTTTATGTATCCGTTCGTCAGGCAACATGACCCTCTCCGTTCAAACGGCCTGGCTCCGCTGTTCCGGGGCCCGCTCGTTCCAACGGCTTACGTCGCCTGCCGGTTTCAGGTTCACTCAAACAATGTATCCACACCCTGTCGCGCCCGGACCTGCGTCTGTCCCGCCTTCTCGCCGTCGGCCAGATAGGTCTGCCGGGCGAGCGACGAGGAGGTCTCCAGGGCAAAGAGGGGCTGGTTCAGGTTGGTATTGACCTCCAGATAAGTGTGCCCCCCCAGCCTGAACAGGGGCTCCAGGGCTACCACCGTGGCGCAGGTATGGGCCGGGCGCTCGCGCGCCACGATCCGCTTCACGGTCTCGATCCTCCCCGAGCCGCCCGGCTGAAGGAGAACCGTGAAGTGGTAGGGATCTTCCCCGAAGAGTCTCATGGTTTCGCGCCACTCGCTCCGGCCCCGGATGCAGTCCAGCTGGAACGCCTCCACAATCCACGGTTCCTTGCCGGTGTAAAGAGTGATGAGTTCCGCCAGTCCACCGCGGGTACCCCTAAAGCGGTACAGCTCATTGGCCCGGGCGATCAGGGTGCGCAGCCGTGCCCCGCCATCTTCGAGCCACTGGTCCGCATCGGGAAGCGCCAGCCACGAGGCGAGCCAGGGGAGGAAGCCGGCCGGCACGGCCCAGGGGTCGGCATAGCGCCGGGTCGTGAATATTTCGCGCTCCAGGTCGTAAAGGACGCTCTCGAACAGGGAAAGAAACCGCTCCAGGAAATCACGCCCCCGCTCGTCGTCCTGGAAGACGGCCGGAAGGTAGCGGAGATACGATTGTTTGGGAAACTGGAGACGGAGGCTCGCCACCGTGGGGGTGGCATGCCGGTCTTCGGAGACCAGCTCCAGGCGCACCCGCAGATACCGCCCCTCCTTCCGCTCAAAAAGGGCGTCGGCCGGATTTGACGGGAAGCTTAGCCACTCGCCGTCAGCCGGCAGAAGCGACGGATCGCGGCCGGTTTCGTAGATGAAGTAGGAAAGCCTCACCTGGGTCTTGGGGGGGACCGTCGCGTCCAGGGTCACCCGGTGCCAGAGGAGTCGGCCGTCGCCGGTATCGTATGAACGGGAGGTGTAGATGCCCGTTACCGGGCCGCTGCCGGTCCACGAGCCTGCCGGCGGATAGCGCCGGCGACGGGTGAGACGGGCCACCTCCCCATCCTCCAGGGCGTAGAACTCCCCGCCGGGACCGGAAAACAGCCGCAGGGCCTTCCCTTCGTACTCCTCCAGGGGGCTCCAGTCACCTGCCGACCTGACGGCATACATGAACCGCTCCCGATCAGAGACGTACCATTTGCCGTCGGCGTCCACCGCCAGACCGGCAGGCTCGAAGCCGAGGTCGTCCAGGCCGACGGTGCCCAGGAACCGACCCTGGTCGTCAAAGGTAACGATGGCGTTGAGCCCCGTGTCGAGGCAGTGGACCAAGGCCCTCCCGCCGGCCGGGGAGGGGGCCGGGCCCAGCGCCAGTGCCACCGGCTGCTTCAGCCGGTCGGCGCCGAAGGGGGGCACATGGGGTACGGATTCGCCATGGTGATCGAAACGCTGGATGCGCCGGTTGCCGGCATCGAGCACATAGAGGTTGTCGCAGGGGTCCACCGCCAGATCCAGGGGGTGATCGAACGTCCCCGGTCCGGTTCCGCCCGCCGGGTTCTCGGCTCCGATAAACCGGCGCACCTGCCAGTTAACCGTGGCAAAGACGCAGACCCGGTTGTTGTCCGTATCGGCCACGTAGAGATTGCGGCTCCCCAGAGCCATGGCCCGGGGTCCACTCAGTTCCCCTGCCCTGCTCCCCCTGCCGCCGAGGCAGGGTATCCGCTCCAGTCGGCCGGACATGGGGTCCAGACGATAGAAGCGCTCGCCGGCCAGCATGATCAGCGTTCCGCAGAGATCAGCCACCAGGGCGTCGGGGCGGATGCGTCCCGCGAGCCCCAGACGGCGGTCGAGTCCGTGCACCATCTCGCCGGCCAGTGCCAGTCCGCCGTCTCCCACGGCCACCAGGCCGTTGGTGGCTGCCCCGGCGGCCCATGCCTCGCCGCTCGCCACATGGATTATGGTGTACTCGTTGTCTTCCACGCCGTGTCTCCCGTGTCAGTACGTGACGGTGCACCGGCCGGAGCGGGCAGTCACGTCCACCTCGTGCCGTTCGGAATAGACCAGGGCGTCCCGGTCTATCATCAGATTGCCCTCGCCGTCGGCCCGCGTGCACGTATCGCCCGAAAGCGTCGTCTCCAGCACGCATTCCACACCGCTCACCTCCCTGATGGCTGCAATGATCTCCGAACGGTAGACCCCTCTGCCAAAAGGCCACCCCGTCCCGTCCTCGCCCCCCTTCAATGGGTGAAGAAACGCCAGAAGCCGCTCGGCCACCCGCGCCCGCAACTCCTCGGGACGTACCCCTTCGCCGGCGCTGACCCGTGTTCTGACCGTCACCTGCGCGTAGAGGGGAGGAATCACCCTGACGCGGGTCGTCACCAGCCGGTGGCGGTCCAGGTGGTCGCACACCGCGCGCAGGAACCGTGGGCCGGGATACGGCCGCGGGGTAAAGGACCAGGGCACCACGACCACGGTCACCGTGGCCGGCACAGGACGATCCTCCGGCGCTTCCGGCTCCCAGAGGGGAAGCGCCCGGGCGCGGGCCACCCGGAGACCGGGGGTATTCAGCGCCAGATACTCGAAATCATCGGAGGTTATGGCCCGGTCCACCTCCCGCAGTTCCAGGGGAGCGCGGGCAATGGCCTCCTCGAGCGGCTCGGCGTCTCTGCCGCCGCTGGCGGACGCGTCATTGCGCGCGGCAAGGTCTGCCAGCAGGGGATCATCGAAGCGCCACGACGCCAGGGGCCTCAGGTTTCCCGCCGCGCCCCCGCCTGACAGATAGTCGGCCCGCACCCGAGCCCCCTCCGGCAGGACACGCCCGTTGCGGCCATCACCGAAAAGGATGGTACCGCCCGCCGGATCGAGCACGAAATGCCGATCCATGGGACCCGAGGCGTCCAGGTTGTCGCGTTCGGCCCACTCTTCCCAGTCCGTGCCGGTCAGGACCCTGACCCTGAGGCTCCCCTCCATGGCCGGCCGCCGGGCAAGGGGAACTACCTGTCCCGGCATGCCATTGCCCCAGTCGGCGCCGGATGAGGAGACAAGGATCTCGTCCACCACCGATACCGCCTGGCGCGCCGTCACCGTATTGAGGCGGATGGAGTCGATGCGCGGCGGTATCTCGTAGAAGCCCGCCCCCTGCCGGGCGGCGGCGCGGCGGCATGCCGACAGACCCTCGGAAGGCAGCGGCACGGCGGTGATCTCTTCCGGCAGGCGACAGCGGATCATGGGATAGCGCGGTGCGGGCACCGTTGCCGGCAGGTAAGGCGAGGTGGTCGCCGTCATGTCGGCAGGCACTGAAAAGAGAATCTGTCCGGAGCGGGTCAAGCCGGTGGTGCCGTCCTCCAGCAGATCGAGCCGACGGTAACCGGTATCCGTGGAATACTCCCAGACCAGATCCACCGGGGGTACGACGGCGGCCGGTTCGTCCCGGTGAGCACCAACGGGAGGCAGGTCTGCTTCGTAGAGATCGATGGCGAGGCGCACCTCCCGCCCTGCCGGAAGCATCCGCTCAAAGGCGATGAGGAGCGTGCCCCCCGGTGCCGGCTGCTCGCCGAAGGCGGGGAAAAAGAGGGCATCGCGGGCATTGGCATCGGTGACATTGCGGAAGCCGCCACCCCAGGCGCTGATGACGGCAGCGATCCGGTTGTTCAGCAGAAACAGGTCGTCCGTCGTCTCGAAGGGGAGGGGTTCCCCTCCCGCCTCGGCCGTGAGTCGTGTACCTCGCGGGATCAGCAACTCGCGGCCGGCGGTGGACGAGAGGCTCAGGGCCACGGTGGCGGGCACTGCCGGAACCGGCCGGATACCCACGAGACGGAGGAAGGTCCGGTAGTGGTCGGGGGTAAGGCAGTTGAGGCCGTAGATCTGCATCTCCGCCAGCCAGGCGAAGAGCTCCACCACCGTGATCCCCGGGTCCGATGCGTTGTGGTCGGTCCACGCCGGTGCGCGCACCGCAAGGCTCGCCACTGCCTCCCGCACCAGGTCGGCGTATCGTTTGTCGTCAAGATCCGGTATCGGTACTATGGGCATAACGCTCTCACTCCCGCATGGTGCTACGCGTCGCCGGCCCGTGCCGCGACCCGATGGTCTCCGCTGGAAACGAGCAGATAGGGGTCCACCGGCCGCGTCGACTCATCCGCCTCGCCAAGTTCCATCCGTCGTCCCATTTCATCGACGGCCGTTACCGCCATGCTCGCCACCCGATCAACCCCCTCGACCTCCTCCAGCAAGCGGTAGAGGTCCGAATGGCAGACCAGGCGGCCAAAGGGCCACCCTCCGCCGTCCCACCCGCCGGTCAGGGGATGGAGGAACCGCCCGAGAGCGGCAAGGGCCGCCGTCTCCACCATGGGGGCCAGGTCGAGACTACGGGGCACCAGGGCGGCATCAACCGACACCCGCACGTAGGACGGCCGGGTCACCACTGCATGGCAGGGGGCGGTCACCACGTTGGCGCCGTGACCGGCGATACTTTCCTCCACCCGCCGGCGCAGTGCCGCCGATGGGATGGGCCGGTCATCGGCCGTGCGCGGCACGATGATCACCGTCAGCCATCCCGTGCGGGTCATGCCCCGGTCATCGCACACGGGGAGGCACTTGACCAGGGCCATACCGGGAAACAGCTCCCTGATCAGGCTCTCGTAGTCCTCAACGGTAACGGCCCGGTCGCGGCGTCGCAGGCTATGGGGGCCCCGCCGGTAGAGGGCGGAGATATCCTCACCCTCGACGCCGCCTCCGGAGGGGCCGGGGTTGACGACCTTGTCCACCAGCGGGATGCCGGTCCGCATGCGGGCAATCGCCCCCCCGCCGAGGTTGCCGGCAACACCTCCGCCGGTGCGGTAGCTGACCCGGACGTTGTTCGTTCCGGCAGGCAGCACCCGGCCCCTTTTCCCGTTGCCAAAGGAAACGATACCGCTGCTCCGGTCGATGCCGTAGTGCCGGTCTAGCGGCCCCGAGGCCAGGAGGTCGTCGCGTCCCTCCCACCGCACCCAGACTTCGTTCACCCGTCCTTCCCGGTCAGTCACCCTGCTGATCCGGCCGGGAGCGTCTGCGGCGAGGCGATCCAGCTCTGCGGCGGAAATGAGCCCGAACTCGTTGACCCAAACCTGGTCGTCAAAAACCGGCTTTCGGGCAAGGGTGAAGCTCTGGTCCGGCAGCCCGTTCCCCGATCCCGGCCGCTCGTTCCTCACGGAGGTGAGCTGCAGGGCCCGGGCGGCATTGAGGTAGATGCCCCGGGCAATGGGGGGGCTGTTGGAGGGAAGCTGCCGCCACGACCGCCACCGGGCCGGATTGAGGGTGATCCCCCTCAGGTGGGCCGGTTTGCCGATGATGCGGGGGATGTTCAGGTAGCCGCGGCGCATCCGGTAGGGAAGACCGGCGCCGAGGGCCGTGGGGGCGTACTCCCCTGCCACGAGCACCGCCCGGAGCCAGTGGAGCCGCGTGCCGAAGAGCGGGGCCGGAACGCCCCCTTCGGGCACCACGATACGGACGATGCCGGCGCGGGTGAGGCCGGCTGTGCCGTCCTCTGCATCGAGCCTCAGCCACTGGCACGCTCCGGCGTCGTAGACTTCCCACTGCACTCTGGGCCTGAAGTCGCGGGCATAATCGATCTCGGCCAGGTCCAGGTAGAGGCCAATGGGCCCCTTGGCCAAGGGGCGGTCGAACCCCGCGTAGAAGGCGGGGCGCAGGTCGGCCAGGGGGCGGAACGGCCGGAAGATCGCGCCCGTGCGCAGCACGGCAAGACCGTCGTCCCACTCCAGATTATTGCGCGTCAGGATAGAATCGGGCTCACCCATGGCCGAGGGATCGGTGCCGTCCCAGGAGAGGGTGATGCGCCCCAGGCGCGGCGGGGTGAAGCCGGCCGCCACGGCCTGGCCGTTCACGATCTCGAACTCCCGGCCATAATCGCCGGAAGAGAGCCGGACCCGGATCCACCAGTTCCGCTGGCCGCTCACTTCCACCTCCGCCATGTCGGCAGGGCAGGTGAAGGTCACCTCGCCCGTGGCCAGGAGGCCGCCGGTGCTGTCGGCCACGTCGCTGATGGCACACCAGCCGGTCCCGTTCCAGTACTCCCATGACAGGCCCGGCCCCGGCGCGGCAGCACGGCCTGACCGGTAGCTGACCACTCCGGCCTTGTCGTAATAGGCCTTGGCCGTGGCTTCGCGGATATTCCTGGCCCGGAGCAGGTAGGAGGAAGCCGGGCGAGCGCTGCCGGGAGCCCGGATTATCCCGGCAACCTGGGCGTCGGACCGGGACAGGAGTTCACCGGCCGTGGCGATGCCCGCTCCCCTGAGCCGGGCCGAGAAGACGGCGCCGATCCCCTGGACCCGTTCGATGGGCACGTCAAGGTCCGTGGCGCAGGTAATGCGGAGGGTAATCCTGGCCCCCCTCTTGGAGAAGACCTCCCGGCTTGCCAGGTGGAAGGCGGCCAGTGGCATGGGCTTGTCGCCGAAGGGAAGGAGGTTCCGGATGAAATCGCCACCGGCAGTCACGGTGAGGTCCTGGGGAACATCGCCGGCAAAAGCCACGTCAGGGTGAATCACCGCGGTGGGAAGCGACCTGGTGCCGACCCCCACCACGGTGCGGAGCACGGCGTCCTTGACCCGCGCCAGGGCAGTCGTGCCGTCGGCACCTACCTTCGGCACCCCCTTGAGCCAGATGCCGTCGATGCCGTTCACCACGCACCGGCCCAGCTCCGGCCGACCGGCCCCGGTGGAGAGAATGAGCCTGCCGACGGCACCATCGAATCTCGCCTCGAACAGCGTCTCCCGGCCGTCGGCATCGGTGTAGCTCCAGGCAACCTGGTCGGCCAGCGCCCGCGGCACGCCGGACAGGTGGATCTCCACGCCGCTCCGCACGGTGAAGAGCCCGGTCTGCCGCAGATAGAGGGCATGCTCCTGGAGGTTCTCGGTGCCGTGGAAGATCGTAAAAGAGCTTGCCGCGGTCCACGCCTCCGTGTGGCCGAAGACCTTCTCCCTCCCGCCCGCCGTATCGGGGATGGTGCTGTAGAGGGCCGCGATCCTGCTCGGCACGGCCAGCACGTTCTCGTCGGTTTCGAAGAGGAGTTCCGGGTGGTCCGCGGTCTTTTCCGCCATGACCTGGGTACCGGCGACGACGAGGGCGCTTCGGTCCGCATCCTTGGCCAGGGTGAAGACCACCACGGTTTCGGCCGGCCGGGGCGGCAGGAGCCGCATCCCCAGCACATCCAGAAACGCGGCCAGATGGCGCTCGGGCACACGGTTGAGCCGCTGGAGCACCTCCACCACCATGTTGCCGAAGACGCCGGCCAGGGCACTTCCCGCATCGCCGTCGACACCGCCGCTCCACTCGGGCACATAGAATGGCGCGGTGGCGCGAATCTTCTCGACCACATCCGCGGCCGTACGGCCGTCTATCAAAGGGAGATCGGCATTCATGGCAGTTCGCACCTCGATGTCACGCGCTTTCCTTCAGATAGAACGGGTACACCAGGTTGAACCGGGTGTTGGTGCTCCGCACCCGGTATTCGATATCGATCAGGAGCCGTCCCTCGGCCGCCTCCCGGGGTGAGGCTGTCACGGCCAACAGCTCGATCCGGGGTTCCCACAGGATAAGGGCCTCCTTCACCTCGTTCTCGATCAGTCCCAGGGTGGTGGTGTTGATCACCGAGAAGACGCGGTCGTGGATGCCGCAGCCGAAATCGGGGCGCATGACCCGCTCTCCCCGGGCCGTGCCGAGGATGATGCGGATCGACTCCGCGATGTCCTCTTCGGCCGAGGAAAGGATCATGCTGCCATCCGCACCAGCCGTCACCGGGAACTTCCATCCCGTGCCCAGGAATTCTCTGGTCTTGGTCACTGCGCCCTCCCTATCCGATCATCACCGTGGGACACCCCAGGGTGATGTTGTTGGGCGGCCCCGACTCCACGATGGAATCCCCCTGCCGAGCCGCCGGCAGGCCGCCGATGAAAACCGTGGCGCTTCCCGCCGCCACTGTCCCCCCCACGTGGGGCGACGGCCCCGGATTCATGAGCGGGCAGGCGTGAAAGTCGCTCCCCGCCCGCCAGGCCGGCATGCCGCCGATGAGCACCGTGGCGCAGCCGGGCCCCGGCCCCAGGGGAGTGCCGTGGGATGTCATGTCTCCTGTCCGTGCCGCCATCGGCATGAAAATCTCCTTCAGACGTTTTGTTCGATCACACAGCCACCACTGGTTCCAGGGAGGCGGCGGGGCTCCCGCCCCATCTCCCCCGACACCGAGAAGGATGTCAGTTGATCTTCACCATGGACCCCTGGATGGTCATAACGGCCCCGGCCTTGAGGGTCATGTTGGCGTCCGACTGGATCTCCACCATCTGCCCCTTGATCGTGAGCTTCATGGAGCTCTCGATGCCGATGCTGTTCTGGGCCGAATCGATCACCAGCTTGTTGGAACCGCTCTTGTCCTTGATCTCGATCTTCTCGCCGCCGCCCGCATCGTCCAGGGTGATGGAGTGCCCCGCCTTGGTCCTGATCACCACCTTTTCCGCCCCGGACGTGTCGTCGAAGACCAGTTCGTGGCCGCTGCGGGAGGTGATCTTGCGGATATTGTTGTTGCCGTCGCCGTTGTCCCCCGGCGGGGTATCGGTGCCGTTCCAGAGGCTGCCGAGCACGTAGGGATGCTGCACGTCGCCGTGGTCGAAGGCCACGAGCACCTCGTCCCCCACCTCGGGGAGAAACCAGAGGCCGCGCCCCTTGCCGGCCATGGGGGTTACCACCCGGGCCCAGGTGCTCTCGTCGGCATCGTCCTTCCAGGGAAACCGCACCTTGACCCGCCCCATCCCCTCCGGATCCTGGTTGTCGGCGACGACACCCACCGCTACGCCCGGTGATTTCCCCTTCTGGTCGTCCTTGCCTTCCGCGTCGAGCAGATCATAGAGACCCAAGGGCGTTCCTCCTCACTTCGAAAGTGGTCCGGTAGCCCGAATCCCCCAGGCTGTGCCGCGCCCCCTTCACGTAGTACCTGCCGCTGAACCGCGTGCCGATCCCCTGGATGGCCACGGTAATCCCCGGCCTGAGCTCCGGCATCCCGATGGTCTCCCCCGTGCCGGTGATGAAGCCGTCATTGAGGCGATTGAGCTCGGCGCGGGCCAGGGCGTCGGCCTCTTCCCGGGAAAACACGGGCCGGTCCTCGATGCTGCGAACCACCGGCTCCCCCCCTGCCCCTGCCTGTTCCGCGCCGCTCACACCGCCGGCAAGCCCCTTCAGATCGGCAGCCGTAGCCTTCCCCTCGATACGCTCCTTGGTGGCCGGATTCCACCCCCTGACCCGCACCTCGCTCACCTGGGCGGAGGTGGACAGGCGGGGGGTGAAGCTGACGAGGGTGCGGCCCCACTGGAAAGTGAGCAGTTCCGTTTCCCCGTCCGTCGGGGTACGGAACATGAGGGCCTTGCCCCGGACAAACACCTCGAACCCCAGGTCCCGCGCCAGGCGCCGCAGGAACTCCAGGTCCACCTCGTCCTCCCCCTGCCGGATGCTCGGATGGACCGTAGCGGTTGCCTCCACCCCCGAGGCGTCGAGGCCGTTCAACCGGGCGATCTCGGAGGCGGCGTCACTGGCCCGGGCATTGGTCCGGGAGAAGTGGCTCTTGACCTTCTGGAGACCGTGGGAATGGTCATACCCCTGCACCATGAGCGAGGGGACGCCCGAATTCTGGAACGCGGGGGTCAGGGTATGGAGTCTCCCCTCGAAGAGGGGCTTTGGCGCCGGCACCGCCCGCCCCGTATAGCCGAGAAAGACCTTCACCTCCGCACCGGGCACCAGCTTCGGGTTATCGAGCCAGGTAAAGGTCTGGCTCCGGGGGTCGAGGGTCTCGTTGAAGGCCAGCGACACCATGGCCGGAGCATCGAGGGTTTCGTCCACCTCCACGCTCACGATCCCGTCCTGGGGGATCGTCTCGCCGTCGATCTCAACCCGGAAGCGGGGCGCATAGTAATCGAGACTGATCGTTTCGTCGGCCATGGCTCACTCGATGGGGGGAATGACCAGGTCGGTGCCGGCCTTCACCCGCCGGGGATTGACGATGCCGCTCTCCCGGGCGATGAACCGCCACTGGGCCGGGTCCCCGTATTCCCGGGCCGCCAGAAGCCAGAGGCTGTCCCCCTCCCCCATGGTTCTTACTTTGGTACGATCCGGCGACTGGAGCGGCTTTTCCCGGTTGAGGCCGGTCCGGAACTCCTTCAGCGCCACCCCCACCGTGGCCCGCACGGGGGTCCCGTCGGCCAGAAACATGGTGAACCGCTGGGTGGCCCGCTCCAGCACGCCGGTGAAGCTCTCGCCTCCGCCCCAAACGAAGCGGCAGACGGGCGGGGCATGGGTCTCGGGATCGATGTCGAGGAACGAGGTGATCCGCTTGGTGTGGATCCGCACATCCTGCCCCGTCTCAGAGGTATCGAGAAAGAGATCCATGGTCAGGGTACGGGCAGTGCCCCGGCTGAACTGGAGCAACGGAGCCTCCAACCCCGGGATGGCGATCTCCGCGTACTGGTTACCCTTTTCCACCGCGTATTCGGTGGGATTGAACAGGACCGCCACCTCCTCACCGGTGTCGGCGTTCACGAGCTTCGCCTTCTCAAGGGCCATGCCCCGCACCTCCCCTCATCGTCCCCGCCGTTCCCGTTCGGTGACGAGTCTCCGTTCGATCACCCGGCAGACCTCGTCGGCCAGCCGATTCACATCCACCGCGGCAGCCGGTGCCCGCGCCACCCGCCCCGTCTCCGCCGCCACCGGCCCGGCAAAGGGCACAGCGTTAGCCGGCACGGCTGCCGGAGGGCGGGAGACGTGGGCCGACCGGCTCACGGGGCCGGCCACCGCGTGGGTCAGGGTAAGCTCTTTCTCCAGAGTGTCGGCGGGCACCGGAGACACCATCCCCCGCCGGCGGTGATCCAGGGCAGCCGAACCGGCAACCGTCCCCCTCTCCGGCAGGGAGGCCGTACCGACTCTTGCCGGAACCCCTGCGGAGCCACTGCGCTCTCCCACGGCAGCAAGGCCACCGAGGGGCCGGACCGTGCCAATCAGCCGGGTCCGTGGCGCCGGCAACCGCTGCCCGGCGGGGAAAGACCGCACCGACACGACTGCCGGATGATGCCCACTGGTGTGGCTCTTTTCTCCCAGGGGCTGAATTGCGGCTACTCCGGCGGGTGTACGCCGCATCATGCGGACGGCCTGATGCGGGGAACCGTTCCCCTCAGCGAACTG
Source organism: Geobacter sp. PheSNFMC (assembly GCF_059620965.1). NCBI lineage: Bacteria > Pseudomonadati > Thermodesulfobacteriota > Desulfuromonadia > Geobacterales > Geobacteraceae > Geobacter > Geobacter sp. PheSNFMC. Next base: position 84,278 of record NZ_JCAMRN010000005.1, on the reverse strand, counting down.
TTCACGACGGGGATCCGGCAGGATCCCGCCCCGGCCGGACATCGACATCGTAACCCTCCCCACCGGCACCGCCCGTGAGAATGAATCCCCATCATGCCGGTGGTTCCGGCCATCTTCCCGCCGTCCCGGGTTCCGATCCCGTCCCCTCACGTCTTCAAACCTGCCGAGGATGGTGCGTAGGATCTCCCCGTCAAGGTAACGGGGCAGCCCGCCGGCAGAATGGACAAGGCGGGCTGCCGTATCACTCCCCCTGCCGGCGGCCGATGCACCCGGCCCCTGTTCAACCGGGCCCGCTGGCGCCATCGCTGTTCCGCCGTGTCGCAACACACTGGAAACCGACAGCTCTCCTGTGGGCCGTCCCATGACCAGAGAACCATTCGTCTGCCAGAAGAACCGGAGCGACAGACTCAGGTCCAGGCGCCCGGTCCGCCCCGGATGCACCAGCGGCACCGGCGTAAGCGTCATGGGCCCCCGCAGGTAACGGCCCAGCAGCCGCTCGGGCGTCAGCAGCGAAACCGTACCGGGGCAGCCGCGGCAGCCGATCGCTCTCCGCCAGCGGCATCTGTCCCTGATCCGCTCGGCAAGGGTCATGGGTCACTCCACCTTCAGCCCGTTGTGCACCAGTTCCACCTTCTCAATGGCCGTGGTATTGCCGTCGGCCTTCAGTTCCGGCCCTTCCCACTTGACCGGAAAGGCACCGGAGAACTCCATGCGCCAGGCGGGATTTCCCTCCCGATCCATGAGAATCACCGCACCATTCCGGCGGGACACCGTACCGGCGATCACGTCCCGGTACCATTCCCAGAGAACCCGGCAGTCGGTGATCCCCCGCCTGAGCACCAGGTTGGGATAACGGGTGATCTTCCGCAACTTGTGGGGATGCTCATTGACCCCACCTTCCCGGTACTCCTCCACCTCGGTTTCGGCCTGAAGTCCGGAGACCTCGGCGAAACCGCCCACCACCAGCCCTTCCAGTTCCACCAGAAAGCGAAAGGCGCCGTAGGGGTCTTTTCTGTTGTCGAGCGCCATGGGCACATCCTTTCCCGCGCCGCGGGCCGTCCGGCACCTCCGGGACCCGGGTCGTTCCGCTACAGATCAGCGATGCTCGTGGCATCGGCGTTGGCGGACCGGTTGATCCGCGATATCTCCTCGCACCACCGGCGCCGGTCCCGATGCTCCATCCCCATGATCTCGTCATGGGGCCAGTGCAGGTAATAGGCGATGAAGGCTACCTCCTCGTAGATGCGGTCGAGGGGGTAGCCCGCTATTCCCCCGGGGCGAGCTCCATGGTGAAGGCGTGCTCGCAACGGGGGCAGACGGCCTTAACCTGGGCAGCGCCGCCGTCGTTGATCTGCCGGTAGAACTCCTGCAAATATGACAGGTCGGAAACAAAGAGCCCTTCCACGATGCGGGGATTCACCTCCGGCAGGCTCCCCAGCTTGACCATGACCCGGGAGAGCAGGATCACGGTCAGGTAGGCCGGATTCTGCTGGACCCGGGGGTCTTTCAGGGGGAGGACCTCGTCGGCCGCGGTGGCGAGCCTCATGATCCCCTGACGGTGAAGGTTCCCCTCGCCGTCCACGTACCCCTTGGGAAGGGTGAATTCAAATTCGGTCTGAAACGCCATGGTCATCCACCTTTCTCATTAATCAGCTCACGCGCTTCATTCCCTCGTGGACGATCTCCACGCTCTCGATGGCCACGTCGTTCCCCTTGGCATTGAGGTCGGCCGGATCATACTTGTTCGGCCAGGCGTTCTCGAACTCCCACCGTGCCGCAGGATTCCCCTCCTCGTCCATGAGGATCACGGCCATGTTCTTGCGTGCGTCCTTCATCTTTCCCTGCATGACGAGCTTGCGCCAGTTGAAGAACTCCAGCGAATCGGTAGTGCCCCATTTCAGGGTCACGTTGCCGAACTTGTTGAGTCCCGAGAGCTTGCGCAGGCGCGGCTCCTCACTCCCCTCCCGGTACTCCACCACGTCGGTGGAGGTATCGGGCACTGTCACCTCGCTGAATCCGGCCTGAACGATGCCGTCGATCTCCACGAGAAATCTGAAATTCCGGTATGGATCTTTTCTGCCGGCCATATGGTCATCCCCCTTGAGATAGTGTTAGTTCGGCGCCGCCCTACCCCTTGGCCCCGGCGGTCCACTGGGCGATGCGGAAGATCACGAATTCCGCCGGCTTAACCGGAGCCACGCCGATCACGCAGATCAGCCGGCCGTTGTCGATGTCGTCCTGGGTCATGGTGGTCCGGTCGCACTTGACGAAAAACGCCTCTTCCGGGGTGGCTCCGGCCAGGGCGCCGGTGCGCCATACCCCGGTCAGGAACTGGACGATGGTCTGCCTGACCCGGGCCCAGAGCGGGATGTCATTGGGTTCGAACACCACCCATTGGGTCCCCTCGTCGATGGACTCCTCCAGGAAGATGAAGAGTCGCCGAACGTTCACGTACTTCCAGAGCGGGTCGCTGGAGAGGGTGCGGGCGCCCCAGACGCGGATCCCCCTGCCGGGGAAGGCGCGGATCACGTTGACTCCGCGGGGGTTCAGCACGTCCTGCTCCCCCTTGGTGATGGGGAACTCCAGATCCACGGCGCCGTTCACCTTCTCGTTGGCCGGGGCCTTGTGCACCCCCCGCTCGGTGTCGCTGCGGGCGTAGATCCCCGCCACGTGGCCGCCGGGCGGCACCAGGCGCTGCACCCCCGCCTCGGGATCAATGACCTTGAGCCACGGATAGTAGAAGGCGCCGTACTTGGTTTCGTTGGTGTCGCGGGGCGAGAGGTTCGAGACGGTGGAGCCCTGGGCCGCGTCGATGATGGCGAACCGGTCCTTCAGGTTCTCACAGTGGGTGATGAGGGAGCCGGGCAGTCCGGCAACCCCTTGGGCGTTGGGAGCATAGACAAGGGAGATGTCATCGATCTCCTTGAATCCGGTGAGTCCCTTGCGGTTACCGGGGGAATCCGTATCGCCCCGCTCGTAGTCGGAGAGGATGAGCGCCGGGGTGATCCGGTAGACCGACGTGGCGTCGGGTTGGGTCGTCCAGGCGACGCTCACCGTGGCCACCCGCGTCGAGCCCACGTACCCGGAGATGGTTCGTTTCTGCCCCAGCCCGGTGCCGGAAAGGATCTCGACGGCCATGCCGTTGTAGGCATTGTTCACGGCCGAAGCGCCGGCGGCCAGGGTGATGGTGGAGGCGGCCCCGGCCTGGGCCGTACCCTGCTGGGCCAGCACGTCACCCCCTCCTGCAAGCGAGGCGACGGACGAAACGTAGTAAACCGACGTGCTGTCGGGCTGGGTCGTCCAGGCGGCGCTCACCGTGGCCACCCGCGTCGAGCCCACGTAGTCGGAGATGGTGCGGACCTGCCCCTTGCCGGTCTTGTCGGCGATCCAAACCTGCATGCCGTTGTAGGCGTCATCGGTGGCCGAAGCGGTGCTGGCCAGGGTGATGGTGGAAGCGGCGCCGGACTGGGCCGTACCCATATGCCCTGCCTTGGCGTCGGGGGCCCCCCCCGTGTCGCCGGCCTGCCTGCCGAGCCGTACCAGACTGGAAACCGCGTTCACCCGTTTGTCGTAGTAGTCGGGAGACGCCTCGTCCACCGACAGGTTGTCGTAGATCTCCACCGCCGTTGGGCGAGGGTTCGCCTTCTGGTCGTAGTCCGGGTCGAACAGGGCGGTGGGGGCTGATTTCCAGTAATAGACGCTCAGCCTGAACCCCGACAGGCTCCCGGGGCTCACCTTCACGGCCACCCTGTTGCCCCAGGCCCCTTCGCCGATGGCTGTGACGGTGAGGGCGTTGGCCGAGCCGGCCGCAAGCTTCACGGTGGCCGCCGTGGCGGCCGCATCCCCCGCCTTGACGACCCGCCCCACATAGCAGCGCTTCCCGCCGTTGTCAAAGAACCCCTGGACCGTGTAGGGAAGGTACTTGTCCGACCCCAGGTAGCTCCCGAAGACCCGCTGGTACTCCAGCCAGCTGGTTACCAGACGCGGCACCGTGGGCCCCCGCTCCGTTTCCCCCAGGAAGCCCGCCGTGCTGGTACTCACCCCCTCGATGGGCTTGGCGCCGATTTCGAACTCCTCAACGTACACTCCGGGCGACAGATATTCGGGCATCGCGCATTCCTCCTTTCAGTGTGTTCCCCTATGATCAATCAGCCTCTATTCGGCAGTTGAACAGTGCCGGATTCAGGATCAGAGCTGTTGCAGGCTGATCACTCCCACGGACTGGGTCGTACCCTCGACGATCTCCAGATCCCGCTCGTCCGGCCGGTATCCCGCAGCGCTCGTACTGAGCCTGATTACGAACAGCCGGGCGGACGCGTTCCTCTGATAGACAACGAATTCCCCGGTGCCGGCCGTGGAGGTGGTGGAGGGAGCTGCAGCCGCCAGAAGGTGGACCGGGGTGCCCGCGGCATGGCCGAAACGGAGCGGCGCCGCCAGGTTGAACGGCTGGGAGGCGTTGGACGGCAGAGGCGCCGTGATCCGGACGATCTCCTGACGGGAGGGGTCTCCTTCCCTGACCAGCAGCATGTCGCCCGCGGCCAGTTCTCCCGACAGGTGCTCAAGGCGGATGGTCGGCTGGCCCGCCTGGGCGCCCCCCTGCCGCACCCGCCCCTTCACCGATGGTGCGGGCATCCAGGGAACCGCCTCCACCCGGGCATCCGGCACGCCCAGGTCCGCTTCGTTCCTCACCACGCAACGGACCAGCGTGGTTCCGGGCGGGAATGGGTAGGCAGCGGACGGCTTAAGCAGCAGTTCCACCACTGGCAGGCCGGGATCCAGCAGCGCGGTGTCGATCTCCTTATCCTCCGCCAGGTAGAGCTCTGACCGGGCGCTCACCCGGTACGTTCCCGCCGGCAGATCCATGAAGAGATGCCACCCGCCGGGGTTGCGAACGCCCTGGGTTCCGCCTCCCGTGAGCGTCACCGTTACCCCGGCCGGAGGCTCCCGCTCCGGCGCGAAGTCATCCACAAGCCGCACCGCGAAGGCAAGGCGGCTCACGGACCGGTCGGGCGGCTGGAGCATCACTGCTTCGGTCATGATCCGGCCCCTTTCTGGTAGTACTCCAGGGTCCGCTCCACCACGGGCTTCCCGCTGGTGGACCGGGTGGAATCAATGGCCACCGGGGACACTTGGTACCCTGCCGATGCCTTGAGGGCGTTGTTGGGCAGGGCGGTCCAGATCTTGGACAGGTCGTCCAGAGACAAGGGCTGGAGATTTATCCGGAACTGGGCCGTGGATCCGGCCAGACCACCCTTCAGGACCGATCCCGCCAGCAGGGAATTGTCGTAGAGCACCCGCATGGCCCGCCCCAGGATCCGCTGCTCCTCCAGGGATCGCTCGGTCCGGTCGGTGATGAGCCGAGAGCCGTGGGCCGTGAGCAGGTAGGAAAGGTCCACCTGGAGCGGCGGCGCCCGGCGGATGCCCGGCGGAGCCGGCGGGGCCGGGGCGTTTTTCAGGTGCGGATTCTCGCTCACGGCATAGAGGAAGAGGGTCAGGCGGATGTCCTGCCCTTCAAGCTCCGCCGGAGAGAGAAGCGCGATGGCGTCGGCTGACAGCAGGTCGCCCATGCTCTCCCGCAGCAGCCCGATCAGCGTGGCCCCGATATCGGCAATCACCGTGTAGTCGCTCATGGCTCCATCCCTGTCACGCCAGCATCTCCAGGTAGTCTCCGAATTCTTCCCGGGTGCACGGTTTTCCCGTCTTGCGCAGCTCCCTGCCCAAGGCACGGACCAGGTGCGCCATGGCAAGGGGCCGCCCCTCCTCGGCCGCGTAAAAGACCGCGCCCAGCGCCACGTTCCTGATGTCTCCCCCGGAGAGTCTGAACCGGCGGGCCAGGAATCCCAGGTCCACATCGTCCCCCACGGGAAGCTCCGGCGGGAAGATGCGCTGCCAGATCATTTCGCGGTATTCCTCGTCGGGGAACGGGAACTCCACCACGATCCGGATGCGCCGGGTGAAGGCCTCGTCCAGATTCTGGCGGAGGTTCGTGGCCAGGATGGAAATGCCGCTGTACTCCTCCATCCGCTGGAGCAGGTAGCCGATTTCGATATTGGCATAACGGTCGTGGGCGTCCTTCACCTCGGAGCGCCTGCCGAACAGGGCGTCGGCCTCGTCGAAGAACAGGATGGCGCCGGCGGTCTCCGCCCCGGCGAAGATGCGCTCCAGGTTCTTCTCCGTCTCGCCGATGTACTTGCTCACCACCTGGGAGAGATCGATCCGGTAGAGCTCCAGCCCCAGTTCGCGGGCAACCACCGCGGCGGCCATGGTCTTGCCCGTGCCGGGAGGCCCCGTGAAGAGCGCCGTGAGCCCCTTGCCCGAGGAGAGCTTCCGGTCGAATCCCCACTGGCCGAAGACCAGGTGCCGGTAGCGGACCTGGGCGCAGATCTCCCGCAACTGGGCCATCTGGAGGGCAGGAAGCACGATGTCGTCCAGGGTATGAACGGGCTCGATCCGCCGCGCCAGGGTGCCCAGGCTGGTGTGGGATCGGGCGCGGCAGGCGGCGTGAAGCAGGTCGGCTTCGCTCCACCCGGCCCCCTCGTTCCCTCCGTGCCAGACGGCCAGATCACGGGCATCGGCCAGTGCCTGGCGGATCTGGCCGGGGGTGAAACGGAACGTGCCGGCCAGGACGTCTGCCGCGCCCATGCCGGCCGCAAGGGGGTCGCCGCGCAGGCCCTCCTCCCACAGGCGTTTCCGCGTGCTTTCGTCCGGAAGGGGAAAATCCAGTTCAATGAACACGTCGGAGGGATGCCGGTCCCGGGGACGCCAGGGGCGGCCGGAACAGACAAACGTGACGCGGCAGAAGGTCCGGATAGCGTCCATGAGCGACGTGAGTTCCGAGGTATGGTCATTGTCCCCCGCCAGGAGCGCATCCATCCCCTCCAGGCAGAGGACGGCCGGCTGAAGGGCGGCCTCGCGGCCAAGCAGCCACGCCATTTCCCCGAAGGGAAGGCTTCCGGCCAGCATCCGCTCCACATCGGCCACCAGGAGCCACAGGCCGAGGTCGCGGCACAGGGTCTCGACCAGTTCCCGCTTCCCCGCTCCCCGGGGACCACGGCAGAACAGCACCAGACGGCTCTCCTCCGGAGCGTGCGCCGCAAGGTGGGCATGGACCAGATGCCGGGCCCGTTCCCGGTTACGATCTTCGACCGGCGATACCGTGCCGCCGGCGTTGGGCCGGACCAGGCGGACCGCGTCGGCCAGGTGCGGGTCCGGCTGGGCGTGCCCCAGCACGTAACCGGCAATCCGATCATTGAGCATGAGTTGGCGCGAGGGAAAGGAAACGGATCCGTCCGGGGGATCATGAATGAACTGTACGAGACGGTACTTTGCCAGCGGAGCCCGGGGATCGAAGACGGTGCGGGCAGCCACCCGCTCCCGGAAGGAGGTGCAGAGGAGGTCGAGGATCAGCCCGATGCTGGGCCGTTGGCGCGTCACGTCATCGTGGAGATAGGCGAAGAGCTTTTCGTACTTCAGGTCCAGTTCGGGGGCAAGGCAGATGAGGAGGCACTTCTCCTCAAAGGGGGAAAGGTGAAACGTGCGGGAAAGATCGGCAAGGGGGAGGGCTGTCCCCATTCGGAGTGTGGCAGAGCGGCGGTCCGCAACCTTGGCCGCCAGGTCGGCCAGTTCACCGCCACGCTCAGGCGAAGCTCCGGGAGTTCCTCCGGCATCGCCCGAAAGCAGACCGTTGATCTCGTCGTCCGAGAGGACGAGCCCCCGCAACTGCCCGAAGGGGTCGGCTCCTCTCCTGTTCCGGCCGTCGAGCCGGTAACGGATGAGGAGGTCGAGCCACCGGAGTTCGTCCTCCATATGCTCCAGACCGTCGGCATAGGCGCCGGCGGCGGGTATATTTCGGTTCAGTTGTGCCGTCCCTGGCATACCGGGCCCCGCCATTGCTCAGACATGCATGTTCAGAGCTGTTTCGGTTGTGGCGCGCGGGGAGCCGTTCCCCTGCGCTGCAACCGGTGCCCGGGGCGTCCGTGCCCCGGGCAACCATATCGGTTGCTTAGTAAAGATACATAAAACATCGTTTAGACACAAGTCTCCCGACCTGATTTTTTTCCAGGCGGGCCGCGTGGTCGCGACTGGTGGTAAATCCTGCGTTGTTCGTGCTACCCTGGTAGCCGGAATCAAGGGAGGGACGTTACGATGGCAGTGGACATCAGGGAAACGGATATCAAGGTGGAGTACTATCGTGCCTCGGGGCCCGGCGGGCAGCACCGCAACACCACCGATTCGGCGGTGCGCATCCGCCACCTTCCCACCGGCATCGTGGTCCAGGCCAGCGAAAACCGCTCGCAGACGCAGAATCGGGAGAAGGCCATGGAGCGTTTGCGGGTTGCGCTGGAAAAGCGCGAGCGTAAGGCAAAGAAGCGGATCGCCACCACGGTGCCCAAGGGCGCCAGGGAAAAGCGGCTGACGGAAAAGAAGCTGAAGGGGATGAAGAAAAAACTGCGCTCGACGGTCGAGTGACCGCCGGGCGCAGTGGACCAGCCATTGCCGCGGAACGGCCGATTATCCTGCCGTCACCACGACACGACGCCCAGCATCCTGCGCAGGACGACCAGCACGTCGTCCATGTCTATCACGCCGTCCGGGGCGGGCCGGCCATTTCCGTCGAGGGGAGCCACATCGCCGCGGATGAAGTCGGCCACCGTGGGCTCCGCAATGCCGGCCACAATCCGCAGGGCGCGCAGCACATCCACGATATCCAGCACCCCGTTGCCCGTCAGATCCCCATCGGGCGGATCGGGAGAAAACTTCCAGAGCTCGACGCCGTGGCTTCCGTCAGTGGCGGCGAAATAGAGCGTAGTGCCCGCCACCACCGGATACGAAGGGGACGAGCTCCCCTGACCGGCCAGGATGTCCATGACCAGCACCGTCCCCTCGGCAGTACCGTCGCTCTGCCAGAGTTCAAGGCCGTTCACGCCGTTGTCGGCCGCGAAGTAGAGCATCCCGTTCACCACCTTGATCCAGGTGATGCCCGCCCCCCCCTCCCCCGGGAAGATATCCTTCACCATCACCGTCCCCTCGGGTGTTCCGTCGCTTTTCCAGAGTTCCTCGCCGTGCACTCCGTCGTCGGCCACACAGAACAGGGTGCCGTTCACGCCGGTCAGCAAGCGCAGGTTGGATGAACCTTCCCCCGGCATGATGTCGGCCACTAGCACGGTGCCGGCAGTGGTACCGTCGCTTTTCCAGAGTTCGAATCCGGCGCTTTCGTCATGGGCGGCGAAAAAGAGGGTGCCGTTCACGGGGGTCAGGGAGGCCGGAAGACGCGAGTGATTGAAGGGAGAAGTGTCCTTTACGAAAATGGTCCCATCGGCGGTGCCGTCGCTCTTCCAGAGGCCGTAGCCACTGGTTTCGTCACCGGCGGCGCTGAAATAGAGGACATTGTTCATGACCGTGAGCGAGAGGGGGCTGGAGCCGATGCCGTCCGGATAGATGTCCCTGACCATCCGGGTGCCGTCGGCGGTACCGTCGCTCTTCCAGAGCTCGGCGCCATGTGTCCCGTCATCGGCCACGAAATAGACCGCTCCGTTCATGGCGGTAAGACTGTCGGGAAATGAGGAGAAATCGAAGACGGGGTTGATATCCTTCACCAGGACCGTCCCTTCGGCGGTACCGTCGCTCTTCCAGAGCTCATGGCCATTGTCAGCGGTAAAGCCGGGAAAATACACCGTAGTGCCGACGGCGGCCATGGAGAAGGGATAATTGGGGTTGCCGGGGAAGAATATCCCCTGGGGCCCGGGGTTGATGTCCGTGACCATCCCGGTGCCTTCGGCGGTGCCGTCGCTCTTCCAGAGCTCGATGCCATGGCTCGCCTCCCCATAGTTGTCCTCGGCCAGGAAGTAGAGGGTGTCACCAACGACCGTCAGCCGGTCCAGATAGGCCGACCCCTCGGGATTGATCTCCTTGACGAGCACCGTGCCGTCCGCGGTGCCGTCGCTCTTCCAGACATCGAAGTCAAGATCGGCAGCGGCCGCGGCAAAGAATACCGTGTTCCCCATCGCGGCCAGTTGGTAGGGGAGACTGCCTCCTGTCTCGGGTGCGATGTTCCGCACCAGCACCGTGCCCTCGGCCGTTCCGTCACTCTTCCAGAGCTCCGTGCCGTTTACGCCGTCGTCGGCTGCGAAGTAGAGTGTATCGTTGTGCACCATGAGCTCGGATGGCCACGACATGGCGTCCGGGATGATATCCCTGACCATGAGGGTGCCCTCGGCGGTGCCGTCGCTTTTCCATATCTCGATGCCGTGCTCACCGTCGTCGGCGGCAAAGAGGAGCATGCCGTTCACCAACCGGGGAGAGCTGTACATGGAACCGCCCACCCCGGGCTGGATGTCGGCAACCATCTCCGTCCCCCCCATGGTGCCGTCGGTGCGCCAGAGTTCATACCCGTTCACGCCGTCGTCGGCCGCGAAGTAGACGTACCTGTCCATGCCCACGATGCCCCAGGGCATTGAGTCTTCGCCGTCAGGATTGATATCCTTCACCAGCGTCGTCCCCTCGGGGGTGCCGTCGCTCTGCCAGAGTTCGTACCCGGTGTAGCCGTCATTGGCCGTAAAATAGAGCAGGCCATTGATGCCCACCGGCTCGAAGGGGTAGGAACTCTCTTCGCCGGGGGCTATATCGGCGACCAGATAGGTCCCTTCGGCGGTGCCGTCGCTCCTCCAGAGCTCATGGCCATTTTCACCATCATCGGCGGTAAAGTAGAGGATGCCGCCGTACACCGCCATCTCGCCCGGATCGGACCCGCCGAAGGGGTTGATATCCTTGACCATCACCGTGCCTTCCGGCGTCCCGTCGCTCTTCCAGAGCTCCCGGCCATGGAGACCATCGTCGGCCGCGAAGAAGAGCGTACCGTTGACCGCCCTCAGCCACTGGGGCGTCGAACTTGCCTCTGCCGCGATATCGGCCACGAGGACGGTTCCCCCGGCGGTGCCGTCGCTCTTCCAGAGCTCCCTGCCATAGACGGGATGCTCGGCGGAGAAGAAAAGCGTTTCCCCCACCGTTGTCAGCTCCAGTGGATTGGATGATTCGCCCCCCTGGTAGATATCCTTCACCAGGACCGTCCCCGCGGCCGTTCCGTCGCTTTTCCAGAGTTCCACGCCGCGGAAGCTGTCCATGGCGGAGAAATAGGTGATCCCGTTCATGACGGAGAAATACTGGGGCGTGCCCGGCCCGGGCCCGGCATTGATATCTTTGACGAGCGCCGTTCCTTCCGCGGTGCCGTCGCTCTTCCAGAGTTCCGGGCCATTGGCGCCGTCGCCGGCACTGAAGAAGAGGATGCCGCCATTGGCCGTCATGCCGGAGGGGTTGGACGAGACGGGTGCCGATGCGGTGTTGATATCCCTGACCATGACCGGAAGGGCCGGCCCGGCTTCGGCCCCGACCGGCAGGCCCGCCAGCAGAGCCAGCACGGCAAGCGACCGGATGACGCGTGCGGCAGGTCGCGGGTTTGAGCTATATCGTTTGCTGTTCATTCTTACCCCCGAGGCGTGGTGCAGTGCCCGTGTCGGGCCGTTATCGAGCTTATCGGCGAATCCGGCGGAACATTTAACGGAAATCCGGCAGGATCGGCCCAAATCAGAGTAGCCGGCCATTCCGTGGGGAAGGGGTTGCGCCCCGGCTCCGGCAACGAAAAACGGGGCGACTCCCATGAGTACGCCCCGTTTCGGTAACTGCATCACTATTCCTGTCAAACAGCCTAGCGCTTCGCAGCGGCAACCTTGCGCATGGCATCCCACCCCTTGAGCAGTTCAAGGGCCCGGCGAAGCTGGTAATCCCTGTCGGCCTCGTGCTCGGGAGTCGCTGGCGCGGCCGGGGCCTTCGTGGCGTCCGGACCGGGGGTCTTTTCCCCATTGTCCGTTTCCGCCCCTGACAGATGATTGTCCAGATCCTTTTCGAGGAACCCGGCCCCGCCCTTGTCCGGCAACTCCTTGAACTCGGCCCGTTCCACGACGATGTCGGGCTCGATGCCCCGTGCCTGAATCGAACGCCCCTTGGGGGTGTAGTAGCGGGCCGTGGTCAGCTTGAGGCCGGCGCCATCCTTGAGGGGGACCACTGTCTGAACCGAGCCCTTGCCGAAACTGGTGGTTCCCATGATCACGGCGCGGCCGTGGTCCTGGAGAGCCCCGGCCACGATCTCCGACGCGCTGGCGCTGCCGCCGTTGATGAGGACGACAACGGGGTAGCGCGGCTCTTTCTCGCCGATGGTGGCGCTGTAGCTCCGCTTGGCAAAGTGTTCCCGGCCTTCGGTGTAGACGATGAGGCCGTTGTCGAGACGCTCGCCCACGAAGCGCCCCGCCACCGCCACTGCGGCATCCAGGAGGCCGCCGGGGTTATTCCGCAGATCGAGCACCAGCCCCTTGAGGGAACCGCCGTTCTCTGACCGCAGCTTGGCAAGGGCGGCGACAAAGTCATCTCCGGTCCGCTCCTGGAACTGGCTTATCCTGACATAGCCGTAACCCGGCTCCAGGGTCCGTGACTTGAGGCTCCTGGTTTTGATGATGTCCCGCACCAGGGGAAACACGAGCGGCTTTCCGTTCCCCTGCCGGAGGACCGAGAGGGAAACCTGCGTCCCCGCCTCGCCCCTCATCCGCTTGACCGCCTGGGTGATGGTGAGGCCACGGGTGGGAGTATCGTCGATCTTCCAGATGTGGTCGCCCGACTGGATGCCGGCCCGCCAGGCGGGCGTATCCTCGATGGGGGCGACCACGGTCAGCTTGCTGTCACGCATGGAGATCTCGATGCCGAGGCCGCCGAAGGATCCCGATATCTCGGTCTTCATCTCGGTGAAGGGTTCCGGCGGGAGATACGAGCTGTGGGGGTCCAGCGAGGCGAGCATGCCGTTGATGGCCCCTTCCAGCAGCTTTTTCCCGCCCACCTCCTCCACGTAACTGTTCCGCACGATCGTGACGACCTCGCGGAACAGCCTCAGGTGCTCGGCACCGGCCTGGTCAGCAGCAGGGTTGTAGTAGCGCCATCCGGCGGCCACGCCGATGGTGAGGCAGAGTATGGCAACCACCAGGCCGAGGGTTATCCTCGTTCTCGTTTGCATGGGTACAACCTCCGGGGCTCCGTCGAAGGGAGCGTCTCCGGATACTGTAGTTGTCGCGGCGCGTGTTTGTCAATGTTCGTGGTGAAGGAAAGATGAGAGACAACCTGGACCATCCGCAGAACCGCTTGGCCCTCTCCCGCGGAAAACCGGGAGAGGGCCAAGGTTACCGAACCGTCAGATTGCCCACCGTGAGCGAACCCACCCCGACAGTAACCGTTCCGCGCAGGACCGAGTACCCGGCAACGCCGCCGAAGCCTTCGGCGTATCCGCCGTAGAATACGATGGATTTCCCGCCGGTGATGGCCAGGCTCTCCGGGAACTCCATGGCCCTGGCCTTGATGGCGGCGGCAGAACCATCGGCAACGGCGGCCATGGCTGCCGCCAGGGTCGTGTGGAGTGTCGTGGCGGCGCCAATGGTGAGCTCAACCGTTGGTGCGGGGTCAAACGCGGCACCGACGTTCCGGTCGGTGGCCATGGTCGGAGTGCAGGCACCGGTGCCGGTGCAGTCGCCCGACCAGCCCGCGAAGAGCGACCCCGCGGACGGCGTGGCGATGAGCTCCACCTGGCTTCCCGCATTAAAGGCTCCGTTGCAGGTGCCCGACGCGCAGGCGATTCCGGCGGGAACGCTGGTGACGGTTCCCTGTCCGTTGCCGGAAACCGTCACGTTCAGACTGTGGGTGTTCGGCACGAAGGTAGCCGTCACGGCCGTAGCGCCGCTCAAGGTGACCACGCAGGGATCGGTGCCGGCACAGGCCCCCGACCAGCCGGAAAAGAGGTAATCCGCGGCGGGCGTGGCCGTCAGCGTCACCGGGAGACCGTCGTAGAACAACGCGCTGCAGGTGGACTCCGGGCAGGAAATCCCCGCAGGCGAGCTGGCTACCGTACCGCTGCCGTTGACGGTCACGGCGAGCTGATGCTGAGCGCGGGGGATGCCGGTCAGTGTCACATCGTCCACCTGCCAGAACCAGGAATAGTTGGCATCATAATAGCGGAAACGGATCATGACGTTGGCCTTGCCCGCCGCACGGGAGGTAAGGTCGATGTCCTCAGTGGCCGGTCCGTAATCGATCCCGTTCCTGCTCCAGAGGGACTGCCAGGGTCCTGCGCTCCCGCTGGTGCTCACATCGACGGAGGCGATCTCGTTGCTGTAATGGTCGAATAACGTCTTAAACTTCAGCGTGACTATCTCGTATCCGCTCAGATCCAGGAGCGGCGTCCGGAGCTCCGTATCCATGGCAACCGGGCCGGCATAGTCGCTGTCCGCAATGGCGAAGCCGCCGCTGCCCCCCGTATCGTTGTCCCGTGTTGCCGGATTATCGAAGCGCCACAGGGCTTTGGTGCCTGCATTGTCCACCAGGCTCCAGCCGGCGGGCGGATTCTGGCCCAGGGACTCGAAGCCGGTGGACAGGATGGTAACCGTGCGGTCCACATAGGTGCCGAAACCGATGTCCGCGACCATGGTGGAGCCCGACCTCCGGATGAGATCGAGGTAGAAGCCCGAATCGGCCCCGCTGTAGAGCCGGCTGCTCGGCACCGTGTCCGCGGTGAGGAGCGTCACGCCGGAGGTGCCCGGGAACGGATCCCCCGCATCGCCGCGGTTCATTTCCCTTTCCAGGTGGTAGGCGCCATCCGCCTGGACCAGGGCGACCTTGTAGTGGGACGTGCAGGGGGCCCCGCAGGTGGGATACCACTCGCCGGTGTTGTTGGCTTTGCTTTCGTCGATGTGCCAGACAACGAGTCCCGAGGCGGGGATGCCGGCATCGAAGCCGGTTTGCTGACGGTTTTCCAGCAGGAAATATTCACCGGTGCCGCTGGCGGGAGAGCCTTCAAGAAGCTGCACCACCGCGGCGGTCGTTTCCACGGGGGCAAAGCTGAACCCTGCCTGGGCCGACGTCACCTTCTGGGGGGCCACCCACCCCAGCTTGTACTTGCTCCAGGGATCCAAGTGGGAGGGACGGTCCCCCTGGCGCGAGAGGTAGGTCCAACTGCCGGCGGCCATGAGGCTCCACTCGCCCACCCCTTCGGATGAACCGTCCGTGTCGTAGAGGTCAGGGAGACCCATCACGTGGCCGAACTCGTGGGCAAACACGCCCACCGTGGCAATTCCCGTACCGTAGCGCTCGGGCTGCATGATGTAGTCGTTGATCTTCACCATGGTGCCCGGATTAGCCGTGCAGGCGTCGTTGGTGGTATAGGTGCCGTAGTTGCTTCTTTCAAAGGATTTGGCGCTGCTCAGGGTCCAGCGGTGAGACCAGATGTCGGTGGCGGGAGTTCCCGCCTGGTCTTCGCCGGTCCCCTGGTGGACGATGGCAACCGCATCCACGTAGCAGTCGCCGTCCCCGTCGTAATTCGCGAAGTTGACCGTTGCGTCGGCGGCCTGGACCGCTTCATACACCAGATCGCCCGGCCACATGTCGTCACCCGAGGCGTTGTTGCTGCCATAGTAGTCATGGGTGTTGGGCGCCTGGACCCAGCCGACGATACCCGCCGGGCCGGGGGAAAGGGTAAAGCTGCCGGATGAGACCTCCTGATAGTAATCCTTGAGGCTGTACGTGCCGGTCCCGAACAGGAGCGACTGGAATTCCTGAGGGGTGTTGGTCGTTGTACGGTCGGAAAAGTTCACGAGGATAACGGGGAGATTGGTCGAGCCGCTCGACGGCGGTGCGGGCTGGAGCGCAGACTCCTGAACGACACGCAAAGGCGCCGTTGCATCGGATGGCGACTTGAGTTGAGGCGCGAACCGCCCTTCGCGGTCGAGCTGCTTTACGATCCCCCGAGGAGGCCGAAGCCTTTTGGGCACATGTGCGGGAGGAGCATCACGCCCCACGGCCCTCCCTGAACTCATGAGCCCGCCATCGGGCGCCCGGTCGGCATAGTACCAGCCGCGTTTTTTGCCATCGAACACGATTGTGTGGCCGAAGTCGGTCTCCCAACCGTGCCGGGACTCGTCGCCCCACTTGCGGGCCCTGAATGCTGTGCCGTCCTCCTGCTGCATATCGAGGACAGTGGGCTCGGCGGGGACGGCCAACGCCAGTTCCGGCACTACCAGCGCCATCATCACCGAAAACGAAACACTGAGAATCTTGCAGCCGTTCATAATCGTCTCCCTTGTCGCGTCTGCATCTAACATGGAGTCTACTAGTGTAGTTATATCGGCTGATCGGCATCAGGTCTACAGTGCAGCCATAAAAAAAGGCGACGGTTTGACCGTCGCCTTTGGAGTACGCTTTTGTGAGCCTGCTTAGGGAATCTTCTGCTCCACAGGCTTCTTAACCGGCCCGTTCATGCGGATTGCCGCGGCGAACTCCATCCAGAAGATGAGGTAGATGGAGATCATGAGCGAGAGCCCGATGTTCTGGTTTTCGACACCGAGGGCCTTGGCCAGGACAGGCGAAGCGAAGCCGGCGCCCAGGGTGCCGGTGGCGCGCTCCAGCAGGTAGAAGGCGCCCAGGGTCAGCGCCGTGCCGACCACCATGATGGAGATGCCGCGGCCACGCTTGATCCAGTAGCGGGGCGAGAAGCCGAACATCCGCATGAAGATCACCACCCAGATGATCCAGACCGAGTAGTCCACCGCCGCGTCGGGGAGGGCAAGTTTGCTGTTCACCAGGGAAACTTCCAGCACGGTCACGGCGCCGAGCAGGATGAACATCCAGGAGAACTTCTCATTGGCCTGGGTCTGCCACTGGCGGCTGTCAGGGGCGGCTACCTCGTGCATGGAGTGGCTGTGGGTCCCCAGGGCCGAGAAGAGGATGGCGAACCAGATGCCGGCGTTGTGGAACAGGAGCGAGGCGTGGTTGCCCGCCACGTTGGCGATGCGCGCCATGGGGTCGGTGGCGAAGTCGGCGGTGATCCTCATCAGGAAGAGGTTGACCACCACCGAGCAGGTGATGATCACCGCGATGGTGAAGATCTTGCGCGGCAACAGATAGGGGTCCACCCGGTCCGGGAAGCCTATGATGAAGGCGAACCAGATCAGGAACATGATGAGCGGAATCCCGAAACAGATGCCGTAGACCGAATCGCCTGCGAAATCGCCCGCCTGGGCGTAGATCTCCACGTTGTTGGCCGGATCGGCATCGGTGTTGAGGGCCTTGACGACATCCTTGGGCATCTTCACCACGTGGGGCAACAGCCCCATGCCGTACCAGCCGTGGTCGCCCTGGGAGACGTCCACCACCCAGTACTGGTCGCCCATCATCTCGTCGAGTCCCTGGAAGATTCTCATGCTGAAGGCGGCACAGAGGGTCACCACCACGAAGAGCAGGATTGCGTTCTTGATACTCATTGGCATGGCGTGTTCCTCCTAATCCCTGTGGGTGGTCCAGAACATGGACACCGCATTGGCCGCGAACAGGCCGTAGAGCCACATGGTGTTCCACGCGGGGCCGGTCCAGTGGCTGCCGTGACCGCCGCCGACCACGCCGGAGGCGACGATGATGCCGATCATGGCCGTACCAGCAACCATGGCGACCGCCCGAAGGATGGCGCTGTTGCGCCAGGTGTGCCGCTCGAGCTCCTCGATCCTTGCCAGCAGTTCAAGCTCTTTTTCGCTCATCTCTCTTCTCCTTTACGAACGATATAACCGTTAACGCTGCAACGAATGTGAGGGCATAGAGAATGTACGGTCCGTGGAGATACAGGCTCATGTTGTACAGCATGGTGTCTTCCTCCTTGTATGGTCAACACTTGACGGGTGTGAGGATGTCGTGGGGAAACCGCTCGGCCAGTTCCTGGTACTTCATGCACTCGCGGTAGCGGCAGCTGCAGAACTTGATGATCATGTTGACGTCGTGGGGCGAGATGTACCCGCAGCCCACATCGCAGATGTCATCGCTCTTACCGTAGAAGGGGCAGACTATTCCGTCCTTCATGGATACCTCTATCTCTTAAACCGTGTCCGGTCCGATTGACGCGCATGGGATGAGAGCCGGATCATCTGGTCGTCACCATCCCCGACCCTGTCCCATGCAATGAAGGAGTAACTGCCTATCCCTAGAGCAACCTGTATACCAATTACGTGAATAGGCTTTTATTGTTTTTTTAAGTGTGTATTTTCAATACGTTATCTATGACAATGGGAACCATGGGAGGCGCTGGGGAGGAACAGGCTAGAACGTCGTTTTTGCACTCGTGCAAGGGTACCGGGACCGCCGGGGAGGTTACGGAGACGGCAGGGGGGTGCCGCCGGCGGAGGACGCCCCGGCAATACCTCATGATTTCAGGGCGTTCCGGTTATCGGCGTAAAGGATTGCAGGGCTGCAACGGCCGCGGCAGAAGGTTTTGCAGAAATGCAAACCCGTCTCAACGGTGAGAACGGAGTGAACGTCATCGTGCGGCCGGCAGGGGAGAGCGCCCCCGAGGGGCCCCCACGGGCCGTCAGACATAGTCTTCACGGCGGATATTGTACTTCTTGAGCTTGCGGTAGATGGTGGCCATGTTCATCCCCGCATCGCGGGCTGCCGCCTCCACGTTGCCGTGATTTTTGCGCAGGAGCCCCTTCAGATAGTCGATCTCGAAGCGCGACAGGGCCTGGGAGTAGTCGCTCTCTTCCAGCTCGCCGGCAACGCCCTCCTCGTCCCCGCCCGCGAGGAGGGGGATCTCGATGAACTGGGAGAGGACCGGAAGCGAGAGATAGTCGCCGTTTTCCATGGCGGTGCAGGCCTCGATCACGTTCTTGAGCTGGCGGATGTTCCCGGGCCAGGAGAACTCCATGACCGCCTCCAGGGCGTCCGGGGCGAGCCCCTTGATGGCGGTGCCGAATTTCTTGTTCTGCAGCGTGATGAAGTGGGCCGCCAGCAGCGGGATGTCGGCCCGCCGCTCCCGCAGGGGGGGCAGATGAAGATTCAGCACGTTGAGCCGGTAGTAGAGGTCTTCGCGGAAGGCACTGCTCTTGACCGCCTCCTTCAGCTCGGCATTGGTGGCGGAGATGATCCGCACGTCGACCTTGGTGGGGGTGGTGTCGCCGATGCGCAGAAACTCCTGCTCCTGGAGAAAGCGGAGCAGCGTCTTCTGCACGTTCATGGGGAGGTTGCCCGCCTCGTCCAGAAAGAGCGTGCCGCCGTCGGCCGCCTCCAGGAGCCCCTGGCGGTTCTCCTTGGCGCCGGTAAAGGCCCCCTTGCGATAGCCGAACAGCTCGCTCTCCAGCAGCGATTCGGGCAGCGCCCCGCAGTTGATGGCCACGAACTTCTTTTCCTTGCGCAGCGAATTGTAATGGATGGCCTGGGCGATGAGTTCCTTGCCGGTCCCGGACTCGCCGGTGATCAGGACCGACGTATCGCGGATGGCGATCTTCTCCACCTTGTCCAGCACCTCCTTGAGTCCGGTGGATGCGCCGATGATGTTGTCGAAGCGGAACTTGCCCACCAGCTCTTCCCGCAGTTCCCGGTTCTCTTCCAGAAGCTGGGTGTGCTTGAGGGCGTTCTTGACCCGGTAGAGGAGCTCCTCGGGCTCGAAGGGCTTGGTGACCATGTCGTAGGCCCCCCGCCGGAGCGCCTGGATCGAGGTCTCCACCGTGGCGTAGGCGGTGATCATGATGACCGGGATGAGGGGATCCTTGGCCTTGATCCGCTGGAGCACCTCGAGGCCGTCCATGCCGGGCATCTTGATGTCGCTCACCACCAGGTCCCAGTCGCCGGCCTTGAACTCCTCCACCGCCTCGAAGGAACGGGTATACCCCTTCACTGCATAGCCGCTGTCGGCGAGCACCGCCTCCATCATGCGGCAGAGCCCTTCTTCGTTATCGATAAGCATGATGCGCTTTTTGTCTGACATGATCGGCACCTCTCAACGGTAATGAACGCTACAGCTCTTCCGGCTCCAGGGGCAGGCGCACGGTGACGTCGGTGCCGCGCCCCACCTCGCTGTCGATGGCGATGCGACCGTGGTGCATCTCCACGATCTGGCGCGTAATGGCGAGCCCCAGGCCGGTCCCCTTGGTCTTGGTGGTGAAGAACGGCTCGAAGATCCGCTCCTGGTCCTCGCGGGGAATGCCGCAGCCGGTGTCGCTGAACACGATGTTCACGTACTGCTCCTGGTCCAGGAACGTCCGGACGGTGAGGACGCCGCCGGCGGTCATGGCGGAGCCGGCATTGAGGATCAGGTTGATGGCCACCTGGCGGATCTGGTCCCCGTCGGCCATGACCGGCGGCAGGTCGGGCGCGAACTCCCGGACCACGGTCACGTGGTGCATGTCGGTGTGGTTGGCGGCAAACCCCACGATCTGCCCCAGGAGGTCATTGATGTCGGTGGACTCCAGGGCAGGCTTGGGGGTCCGGGCGTAGGAGAGGAGATCCTGGACGATCTTCTTGCACCGCTTGCTCTCGCGCTTGATCTCGTGGATATATTTGTAGGTCGGGTCACCTTCGGTGATCTTCGACTCCAGGTACGAGGCATAGCCGAGGATCACCCCCAGGGGATTGTTGATCTCATGGGCAACGCCCGAGGAGAGGACGCCGAGCGACGCCATCTTCCCCTGCTGGGCCAGGCTCGCCTCCATCTCCTTGTTCTGGCGGATGATGGTGGTCATCCGGTTGAAGGCGCCGGCAAGCTCGCCCAACTCGTCGCCGGTGTCCACTTCCATCTGCTCGTCCAGCCGCCCCTTCTTGACCTTTCTGATCACGTCGATCATGTAGTTGATGGGGTCGGTGAACACCTTGGCCGCGAGGAAAACCAGCCCCGTTGCCACGAGTCCGGTGAGGATGGTCAGCAGCGTCATGGTGGTGACGATGCGCCCCCGGATCTTGTTGGCCTCCCGGTAGAACTCGTCCTCGTAGGACCCGACTGCCACGATCCATCCCCAGGGTTTGAAGTAGTCGTAGCGCACGAGCTTCATCCGCGGCGACGCGTCTCCCTTGTTGCGCCAGGGGTAGCGAATCCACCCGCGCTTCTTCTCCACCATCTCCTTGATGAACTTGTTGCCGCTGGAGTCGACGGCATTGAGGAAATTCTGCCCCTCGCCCGAGGGGTGAACGGTAAAGGTCCCCGTATCGTCCATGCAGAAGATGTAGCCGGTCTCCCCCACCTTCTTGCTCCGGATCTTCTCCTTCAGCTCGGCAAAGGAGCGGCGCTCGAAGGCCACATCCTCGTAGGTCTCCTCCAGATAGCCGCCCGACGCGATGATCCAGTCCCACTGGGGGAAGTATCGGTAAGCCACCACCTTCTTGCGGGGGTACTTGTCTCCCAGCACCTCGTTGCGCCAGGGGTAGACGATATAGAGCACCTCACCCGGCTTGGCCTTGAGCGCGTTCTCGCACATGATCCGGATAAAGGGGCGGCCGTTCTCGTCCTTCTCGTCGTAGACGTTCTCCCCTTCACGTGCCACGTGGACTTCCAGCAGCCCCTTGGTGGTCATGGCGTAGATATACCCGGTCATGCCGACGCTGACCCGCTTGAGGGCCTTGCGGGCCTCCTCCTTGGCGGTGGGCAGATCGACCTTGCCGGCCCGGTACTGGCGGTCCTGGGCCTCGACCAGGTTGTAGGAAAGATTGGTGAGGGTGGCCAGTTCCAGGTGCACGGTCCGCATCTTGTCCTGCTTGTAGACCTGGAACTGCTGGTAGTGGGAATTGAGGAGATCGATGGTGAAGCTGGCCATGTGCTCCAGGTCGTCCCGGGAGGTCTGGGTGATCCCCCGGTAGGCCTGCTTGGTGGAGATGTAGCCGATCACTCCGCCCACCACGAAAATGGGAATGATCACCAGCGGCATCACCAGCACCAGCATCTTCCAGCGAAGTTTTAGATTGGTCATGAAGCTGAACAGATACCGACGCATGGGACCTCTTCCATCTGTGCGGAGTCACGGAGAATAGTATGTAAACACCATAAAAAAATCCAGTTGTTTTTGCATTTTTGCAAAAACGTCTCTTTTTGACGCCGTGGCTGGAGGGACACTTACCATTAATTATGCTCAATCAGCCAACTTTTGCGTGCTATTCCGATAATGATCCTGGTTCTGCAATCTCTCGCAGCCCGAACCATCAGAGCCATCGAAGCGACTCCCGTCAACCATCGCCTGAAACGCGGCCCCGCGGCCACAGGGTATAGGGGTTTTCCTGATTGAACAAGGAAGGTAATTGATTTATGAAAAGGTGTTAGTGATGTTAGGGGAATTGAGTAGGGCACACACGGCGTTTTGTTTTTTCTTTAACTGCCTTTGCTTTTCGACTACTACCCCTCTATGTACACCATGCGGGGATGGAAGATGTGGTGGGGCGCTGGTGTCGTCTACGATAACCAGGAATACCCCAGGGGACGTTCATGTTCGTGGGACGACTGTAGGTGACATGAGTGGCGGATATGGCACCTCGGCCAGTATTGCGAGGAGTGCTACCCCTCTTCGGCCCTGGCTATCAGTCGTAGGGGCGCGGTCCCGCGCGCGGGCGACGACGCCCTCAGGCGCGCCTCCACGTCACGGGCCGACATGGGCCTGCCGAAGTAATACCCCTGCACCTCGTCGCATCCCCGCTCCCGCAACAGCTCCAGCTCATCTTCCCGCTCGACCCCTTCGGCCAGGACCCGCAGCCCCAGGCTGTGGGCCATGGCGATGATCGCCTCAACGATGGCCCGGTCGTCCAGGTCGGAGACGATGTCGCGGACAAAGGAGCGGTCGATCTTGAGCCGGTCGATGGGAAAGTGCTTCAGGTAGCTGAGGGACGAATACCCGGTGCCGAAGTCGTCGATGGCCAGATGAATTCCCCTCACCTTCAGGTCGATAAGGGTCATGATGGTGTCCCGGGCGCCTTCGAGCAGGGTGCTTTCGGTCAACTCCAGCTCCAGGAGGGTGGGATCGAGGCCGGTATCCTCCAGGACCCGGTCGACCATGTCGATGAACCCGGGCTGGTTGAACTGGTGCCCCGATACGTTCACGGCCACCCTGACCGGAGGGAGGCCCGACTCCTGCCAGGCACGGCACTGGAGGCAGGCAGCCCGCATGACCCACTCGCCGATGCGGCGGATGAACCCCATCTCCTCGGCTGCGGGGATGAAGCGCCCGGGCGGGATGAGGCCATCCTCGGGGTGATTCCAGCGCAGAAGCGCCTCGACGCCGAAGACCCCGCCGGTATGCATATCGATCTGGGGCTGATAATCGAGATAGAACTCCCCATTGGCCAGGGCGCGCCGCAGACTGTCCTCAAGACCCCGCCGGTCCTGGGCGGAGCGGTTCATGTCGTCGCTGTAGAAACGATAGACGTTGCGGCCCGCGTCCTTGGCGGCATGCAGCGCCATATCGGCCCGCGAAAGGAGGACGTTGCCGTCCTCGCCGTCGGACGGGAACAGGGCGATGCCGATGCTGGTGGAGATGAACACCTCCTCCCCTTCCAGGTCGAAGGGAGGGGTGAGCAGGTCCAGGAGCGACTGGGCCACGATGCTCGCCCCACGCTCATCCCGCGCGCCGGTCAGGATCACCACGAATTCGTCGTCGCCCAGCCTGGCCAGGGTATCGCTGACCCGCACGTGAGCCTTGAGCCGGTCAGCCACCGATGTCAGGAGCAGGTCACCCATGGCGTGGCCGAGGGTGTCGTTGACGTCCTTGAACCGGTCCAGGTCCAGGAACAGCAGCGCCACCGTCCCCTCCTCCCGGCTGGCCACGGCCAGGGCGTGGCTGACGCGGTCCTGGAACAGCGCCCGATTCGGCAGGCCGGTGAGGGGATCAAAGTAGGCGAGACGCCGGATTTCCTCCTCGCTTCGCTTACGCTCCCGCATGTCGTGGGCGATGCAGACGATGCCGCACACCTCGCCGTCCTGGTTCCGCATGGCGCCGCCGGACAGAACCACCGGGATCATATCCCCCTGGCGGCTCCGGTAGAGGAGCTCCCGGTCGGGAACCTGACCCTGTTCGGCCATTTCGGCAATGATGCTCCGTCCGTGGTCCCCGTCGGCCAGGATGGTCGAAAAGGAACGGCCGATCAACTCGTTCTCCCGGTAGCCGAGCAGGCCGCAGAGGGCGGGGTTCACGTTCATGACCGTGCCGTTGGTATCCACCACCAGGAGGGCGTCGACCATGGAGCAGATCACGTTGTCCAGGTAGTTGCGCGCCGTGGTGATTTCGTCCTTGGCCGTCCGGAGCTCCGTGGTCATGCGGTTGAAGGCGTTGGCAAGCCTGCCGATCTCGTTGGTGCTGCTGATGTCGATGCGGGTGTCGAGGACTCCCTGCCCGACCCGCTCGACCCCTTCCTGCAGAAGCGCTATGGGGCGTGAAATCAATATCGCCGACAAAGAGCCGCCAGCCACGGCAAAGACGAACGCCACTGCCGATGCCGCGCTGAGGGTGAACAGCGCAAACGTGATGGCGTTGTGGACTTCCTGCTGGCGCATGGCGAGCTGCCGCCGTTCGAGGGCGATGGCACGGTTGACAACGTCGAGGAAGCGTCTCTCCGAAGCCTCGAATCGCTCCTTTACCTCCAGAATCGCCGAATGGGCGCCGGCGCGGCGCGCCGTCTCCATGGACTCGGCGCTGAGGGCCATGAGATCTTTGCCGGCCCGGTCGATTTCCTGGACATATTGCTGTGCTTCGGGGTCAAAACGCTCGGAAAGGTCTTTCAGGGTGGAAAACGCGGACTGGTACAGGCCGGCTCCCTGTTCCAGGAGCTCCTTTTCTTCCTCGGCCTGCTGGCGGGCGGCCCGGTCCCGGCCGACCATGCTCACCAGCGCAAACTCGCTGGTGGAGGCGACAATGCGCACTCCCGCATAACGGATGTCGTGGAGAGTCTTGATGGCAGGCAGGCCATCCCGCGTTACCGCGTCGAACTCGCCGCTGATCCTGGTGATGGCGCTGCCGCCGAAATAGCCGACCAGCCCCGTGAGCAGGGCAAAGCCAAAACAGCCGGCCGTGAGGGTGCTCCGAATCTTCATTACCGCCTCTGTCCTTTCAAGGAAAGCTCACCTGGCTGATGCCCCACTGCGTGATAAGGGACGGGGGAGCGGACCACAGTGCACCTTGTTACAGATATCGGCGAAACCCGCAGGAAGTTGAGTGGGAAATAGATAAAAACTGATGCCAGACAAAAACGCCGGTCCTTTCGTCAAGTTCCCCTGTCGATGGAGAGTTCTGTCAGCCGTTGATCAGGCGGTCCATCTCGGCCACGAGATCGTCGGCATCCTCAAGCCCCACGGAAAGCCGTACCAGGGTATCGCCGATCCCCCGGGCGGCCCGCTCGGCCGGCGGCATGGCCGCATGGGACATTCTGGCGGGATAGGAGATGATGCTTTCCACCCCGCCGAGGCTCACGGCAAAGGCGGCCAGACGCATCCCCTCCAGCAGGCGGCGGGTGGTCTCGACCGTATCCAGGGTGAACGACAGGACCGCGCCGGGCCCCGACGCCTGCCGGCCATGAATGTCGTGACCCGGGTGACCGGGAAGTCCGGGGTAGAAGACCCGGGTCACCCGCTTTTCCCCAGCCAGCCAGCCGGCAATATTGATCGCCCCGGCCTGGCTTTCCTCCATCCGGACCCGCAGGGTCTTGATGCCCCGCAGCACGAGCCATGAATCCTGGGGGCCCAGGATAGCGCCGAAAGCGTTCTGGATGAACCTGATCCGCTGCCCCAACTCCGGGTCCCTTACCACGGCAAAGCCGCAGATCACGTCGCTGTGGCCGTTCAGGAACTTGGTACCACTGTGGAGCACCACGTCGCAGCCCAGGTCCAGGGGCCGCTGCAGATAGGGGGTCATAAAGGTGTTGTCCACCAGGGTGATGGCCCCCCGCTCCCGGGCCAGGCGGGCCGCAGCGGCCAGGTCGGTGATTTTCATGAGGGGGTTGGAGGGGGTCTCCAGGTAGAGGCCCTTGGTGTTCGGGCGGAAGGCCGCCTCAATGGCGGCCGTGTCCGTGGCATCCACGAAGGTGGACTCGACCCCCAGCCGGCTGAAAAGCTGGGTCAGCGCCCGGAAGGTGCCGCCGTAGACATCCTCGCAGACCACCAGGTGATCCCCGGGCGAAAACAGGAGTAGCGTGGAGGAGATGGCGGCCATGCCCGAGGCGAAGGCGAACCCGCGGGTCCCGTTCTCCAGTTGGGCCACGGTCTCTTCCAGGGCCTCGCGGGTGGGGTTGTCCGAGCGGGCGTAATCGTACTTGCCGAAATGGTCCACCGATTCTTGCCGATAGGTGGACGTCTGGTAAATGGGAACCGAGAGCGCTCCGGTGGTCGGATCGATCTCACGGCCCGTATGGATGATGCGGGTGCCGAATTTCATACAGGACTCCTTTCGATAAGCGATTTGAAAGCCTTTACCGGTTTCCGGGCCCTGGTCTCTGGCTTCCGCCTCCAAACGCTTGGTCCAGGTCGGCGATGAGGTCGTCCGCATCTTCGATCCCCACCGAAAGGCGCAGGAGCACGTCATTGATGCCGAGCCGCTCCCGGACCGCCGGCGGGATGTCCGCATGGGTCTGGACCTGGGGGAAGGTGATCAGGGTTTCAACGCCGCCGAGACTTTCCGCGAAGGATATCAGCTCCGTATTGAGAAGCACACGCTCCACCAGGGCCTTGTCGTCCACCTCGAAGGCAATCATGGCGCCGAAGCCCCGGGCCTGGCGCGCCAGCAGTTCGTGTCCCGGATGGTCCGGCAGCCCCGGATAGAAGACCCGCCGCACCCGCGGATGCCGCGCCAGCCATTCGGCGATCCGGCCGGCGTTTTCCTGCTGGCGGTCCAGCCGCACCGACAGGGTCTTCATCCCCCGGATGGTGAGCCACGCATCCTGGGGCCCCAGCACTGCGCCCACGGAATTCTGGAGAAAGTAGACCCGGTCGGCCAGGACCTGATCCCTGACCGCGACCAGCCCCGACACCGTGTCGTTGTGCCCTGACAGGTACTTGGTGCCGCTGTAGACCGTGACGTCGGCCCCGAGATCCAGGGGCCGCAGGAGATAGGGAGTGAGGAAGGTGTTGTCCACGATACAAAGGAGCCCCCGCTCGCGGCAGAGCGCCGAGAGGGCCGCGACATCTGCCACCTTGAGGAGCGGGTTGGTGAGGGACTCCACGAACAGGGCCCTGGTCTCGGGACGGATGGCGCCCCGCACCGCCTCTGGATCGCTCGTGTCCACATAGGTGAACGAGAGGCCGTACTGGACCAGGATCTGGTCGAAGAGGCGGCAGGTGCCCCCATAGAGATCCTCGGTCACCACCAGGTGGTCGCCGCTCCTGAAGAGCAGGAGGAGGTTGGCGATGGCAGCCATGCCCGAGGCATAGGCAAATCCCCTGGCGCCGCCGTCCAGCCGGGCGATCCCCTCTTCCAGGGCCTGGCGCGTGGGGTTGCCTGAACGGGAATAGTCGTAGCCCGTGCTCTGGCCCAACCCCGGATGCCGGAACGTGGCGGTCTGGTAGATGGGCACCGTCACCGCCCCGGTGCGGGTATCCCAGTCGAGCCCGATCTGTGCTGCCTGCGTCGCGATGTTCATGGTTTCCTCCACAATGAAAAATCCCCTTCCGGGGTGCGGAAGAGGATTCGATTCACCGTGAGGTGTCACGCTCTTCCTTATCTCCCGAAACCTGTCGGTTCCGCAGGAATTGGCACCTTCCCCCCATGGGGAGGTTGCCGCGACGTCACCGGGCCTGTCCCTCGGTCGCTCTTGATAAGTTAAGCCGTATTCTGTTGTGGGTTAAGCTCGTGCTGCCCGACATGCCTTCAAATCGCAAAATACTTTACCAATTTAATAGGCATCAGTAAATCTTATTTTGATTATTTTCTACAAAGAATCACATCAATCCGCCTCGGGCGATAATGCGTCAGTCTCAGATACCGCATATCACCCTATTATGCTCACACAAATCAACAATACAGTTCTTCTGCTCATCCGTGAGCGCCAGAAACCTGACCCCGGCACCGGCTATGCCCGGCGACACCCCCCACGGCTTGCGCCAGCGCACCTCCGCCGCGATGGGCGTCTGGTCGCCGAATTCCAGCATGCGAAGCCAGAGCCTGGCTCCCAGGGGCCAGGGATCGACGGCAATGAGGAAGCACCCGTCGAGGGAGAGATTGAGGCTGACCGTGCGGATCACCTCTTCCGGGCTGAACGACGGGGTTTCCGAAACCATCACGTTCAGGTGCACGGCAACCCGGTCCCGCAGACGAATGATGCGGGGGGTGAAGTGGGCACACACCTGGCGGACGAAGCTCCCGAGCCCGGCGTCGGGGCCGGGGACGCGATCGTAGAAAAGTGCCCGCACCGTGGCGGAGCGGGAATCCCACTTCACCCGGAGCGTGGGAAACACCTGAATCAGATCGTAGAGGGATGCCTTTTCGGTGCCGGTTGCCCGAACCAGGGTGGGAACGTCCAGAAGGATGCCGTTGAATGCCTCCCGAGCCATGAGGATAAAGAGCTCTTCGATGGAGGAGACGACCGTCACGGCCCCCACCTCGCCCCGCACTGCGTCGAGATACGGAGCCACGGCTACCCGCCCCTCCACCACGAATACCAGGCGGACGGGCTCATCGGCCGTTGTCGGCTCTACATTACGTTCTGCCATTGCATTCTCCACGGGAAATAGATGGATATACGCCCAGCATCGCACCATCGTCCATGGGCACGCACAGCATATACGGAGAAACAGCCGTTCAGCGGGTGCC
The DNA here is from genome assembly GCF_059620965.1 of Geobacter sp. PheSNFMC. Taxonomy (NCBI): domain Bacteria; kingdom Pseudomonadati; phylum Thermodesulfobacteriota; class Desulfuromonadia; order Geobacterales; family Geobacteraceae; genus Geobacter; species Geobacter sp. PheSNFMC. Next base: position 55,668 of record NZ_JCAMRN010000005.1, on the reverse strand, counting down.
TCCCGCCGCCAGCACCGCCAGCATTTCGTCGTGGATCAGGCCGTTGGAGGCCAGGATGCGGTGTTCTGACACGGAGAAGGGGTCGCCGTTGTGGGTGGTGACCCGCCCCCCCGCTTCGGTCACCAGGAGGCAACCGGCGGCCACGTCCCACGGCTTGAGCTTGAGCTCCCAGTAGCCGTCGAGCCTGCCGGCGGCGACGCAGGCCAGGTCGAGGGCCGCGGCGCCGGCCCGGCGCACGGCCCGGGCCGCAAACTGAAAGCAGTAGAAGTTGTCGATGTTGTTTTCGTTGCCACGGGTCCGGTCATAGGGGAAGCCCGTGGCCAGCAGGCACTGATTCAGGGGAGCCCGGGACGAGACGTGGATGGGCCTGCCGTTCACGAAGGCCCCCTCCCCCTTCACGGCGGAAAAGAGCTCGTCCATGACCGGCTGATAGACCACGCCGACGGCCATCTCCCCGTCGATCTCCAGGGCGATGGAGACGCAGAACCACGGGAACCCGTGGGCATAGTTGGTGGTGCCGTCCAGGGGGTCCACGATCCAGCGGTACCGGGAGGTGCCCGTCTCCCTGGTCTGCTCCTCGGCCAGGATGTCATGGTCGGGGAAGGCGGCGCGGATGGTGGCGACGATCAACTCCTCGCAGGCCTCGTCGACCTCGGTGACCAGGTCGATCTCCCCCTTGTAGCGGATGTCGTGGTCGGTCCAGAGACGCTCGCGCTGGAGTTTTCCGGCCCGGCGGGCAGCCTCGGCGGCAACGGCGAGATACGTGGCGTTCATGGCATTCTCCCGGTGAATGGTGCTTGAGGGGTTATAGCAAACAGCCGCGTTTCACGCGACAAAAAAGCGGTCCGAGCCGTGGTTGCGCGACTTTGCATCGGGATGTGCCAGACAGACTCACTCGGCGGCGGCAAAGGTGAGCGTAAAGGTTGTCCCCTCGCCCACCGCGCTTTCCACCGCGATGGCCCCGCCCACCGACTCCATGAGTTTGCGGGTGATGAACAGCCCCAGGCCGGTCCCCTCCCCCGGTTCCTTGGTGGTGAAAAAGGGAGTGAAGATGTGCCCCAGCAGTTCAGCCGGGATGCCGGGGCCCGTATCCGCCACCTGCACCGTTACTCCCCCTTTCCCGTTCCGGCTGGTGCGGATGAAGAGCGTTCCCCCCTCTCCCATGGCCTGGAGGGCGTTCATGACCAGGTTTATGATGACCTGCTTCACCCGGTTGGGGTCGGCGGCAATGACGGGGAGACGGTAATCCAGGTCTTCGATCACGGCGATGGAGCGTTTCCGGGCCTCGTAACGCAACAGGGTCATGGCCTCCCGGAGCACCTGGTTCACGTCCGATTCCCGGTGGTCGTGTGCGTCCCGCCGGGTAAAGGAGAGGATCCCCCTGGTCATGTCAGCCAGCCGGTGGGCCTCCTGGTTGACCCGCTCCACCATGTCGCGCACGAAATCGGGCAGCCCCTCTTCGCGGAGGATCATCTGGGTGGCCGAAACGATGACCGACAGGGGCGTGTTCAGCTCATGTACCACACCGGCCGCCATCCGGCCGAGCCCGGCCATTTTCTCGTTGAAGGCGAGAAGCTCCAGCAGTTCGCCCTCCACGGGGTCATTTTCTGCTCTGTACTTCGCACGCAGGTTTGCCATGAGTCCCCCCGGATCCGGTTTGGGGCCGAAGCGGAGAGCCCCACCATCCGTTAGGCACGAGGCATGCCAGAACGAAGATGCGATATATTCGCGCCCTTACGGCATCTCACCCCTGCCCGCCACCGTACGATGCCGCTTTTTGCATCATGGTGCTGCCCGCCATTTCAGCACAAAAAGGAAAGCCGCCCCGAAAAGGAGCGGCTCGTCTGTTCGCGATGCGGGAGCGGTCGCTAGTTGTAGGCCGACTCGGAGTGCTGGGTCTGGTCGAGGCCCATGATTTCGTCTTCCTTCTCCACCCGGAGGCCGATGGTCTTGTCGAGGATGAAGGCGATGGCCAGGGTTACGATGAAGGCATAGGCACCGGCGGCCGCGATCCCGATCAGGTTTGACATGAACTGGGCCGGTTCGCCGTAGATGAGCCCCTTGGCGCCGACGCTGGCCACCAAGCCGGTTGCCAGGGCGCCGAAGGTGCCGCCCACGCCGTGGACGCCGAAGGCATCGAGGGAGTCGTCGTACTTGAGCCTGGCCTTGACGAGGATCGCGCCGTAGCAGACCACGCCGGCGCCGAGGCCGATGATCACCGCCCAGCCGGGGGTGACGAAACCCGCGGCCGGCGTGACGCCGACCAGGCCGGCGACAACGCCCGATGCGAAGCCGAGGGCCGAGGGGCGGCCGGAGTGGATCCATTCGGCGATCATCCACGACAGGCCGGCCGCGGCAGGAGCAACCGTGGTGTTCACAAAGGCGAGCGCTGCGGTGCCGTTGGCTGCCAGGGCGCTGCCGGCGTTGAATCCGTACCAGCCGAACCAGAGCAGGCCGGCGCCCAGCAGGGTGAAGGGAAGGTTGTGGGGAGCCATCCGCTCGGTGGGAAAGCCGTGGCGCCTGCCGAGGAACACCAGGGCGGCAAGGGCGGAAACACCCGAGGCGAGGTGGACGACGGTGCCGCCGGCAAAGTCGAGGGCAGCCGGGGAAAGCTTGGCGATCCAGCCGCCGCCCCAGACCCAGTGGGCGATCGGATCATAGACGAGGGTCGTCCAGATGAGGGCGAACACGCAGTAGGCCGAGAACTTGATCCGCTCCGCCAGGGCACCGGAGATCAGGGCGATGGTGATGATGGCGAACATCCCCTGGAACATGGAGAAGGTGTATTCGGAGATGGTTCCCTGGAGCGACTCCAGGGTCAGCCCGTTCAGAAGCAGCTTGTTGAGCCCCCCCGCGAAACCGCCGATATCGGTGCCGAAGACGAGGCTGTACCCCATGACGTACCACTGCACGCCGACTATACCCATGGCGACGAACGAATGCATCATGGTCGAGAGGATGTTCTTGCTCCTCACCATGCCGCCGTAGAACAGGGCCAGACCGGGAAGCATCAGCAGGACCAGTGCCGACGAAATAAGCAGCCACGCGTTGTCGCCCGTATCGAGCCTGGCTGCCGGGGCGGAAGACGGCGCCGCCTCGGCCGGAGCTGCGACAGGGGCGGGAGCGGCCTGTTGGGCGGAGGTGGTGGCAGCCTGTACAGCGGCGGGCTCCGTGACTTCCTCGGCGAGAAGGGCGGCCGGGGCCATGAAGGCTGCGGCGGCCAGGGCCAGTGTGATGATCGAACGTTTCCACGTCATGATGGACCTCCGTTGATTTCTGTAATATCTCGTGCGATCAGATCGCTTCGTCACCCTTCTCACCGGTCCTGATCCTGACCGCCTCGTCCAGGGAAAGGATGAATATCTTGCCGTCGCCGATCCGTCCGGTCTTGGCGGTGCTTTCAATGGTCTCCACCGCCTTTGCCACCAGTTCGTCGACCACCGCGATCTCCAGCTTAACCTTGGGAATGAAGTCAACCACGTACTCGGCGCCGCGATACAGCTCGGTGTGTCCCTTCTGGCGGCCGAATCCCTTGACCTCGCTCACGGTGATCCCCTCGATGCCGATTTCGTTGAGAGCGTCCTTCACTTCATCCAGCTTGAACGGTTTGATTATTGCCTCGATCAGCTTCATTGCGTGCCTCCGTATGTGGACGCGGGACAGGAGCCGATCCTGCGCCTGGTGGAATGTGATGTCGAGCTGGGGGGTGAAGGTATTCTTCCTGCCGCCCACAGCTTCTCATCCTTTCCCTGCACTGTAAAAAAAGGCGCCTCCACTCATGGTGGAAGGCGCCTTTGCCTGGTTACTCGATTTCGCTGCATGAACGGGCACAGCGTTGTGCCGGATTGTTCGTGATCTGTTTAGCATAGGCCGTGCCACTCTTGCTCGCCTCGAATCGGGCACGTGATTACGGCATGTTACTGCACCACCGGTTGTTTCGGGCCATGCGAATAGGGGGCACGCCGATTACGCACCCCCTATTCTGCACATTATTTACGCACACCATGAACAGCGGCGCATCAGGCTGCCAGACGGTCATGCGTTCCCGCCGCGTAGAGCCTGCGAAGATCGTCATCGGAAAGGGGGCGTTTGGGTCGACTGCCCGCTCCGTTCTGCCCGACGCTGAAAGGGACATGTCCCGTGATGCATTCAACTATCGTAAAGGAGGAACAATTTGTTTATTTTTTCACTAAACATTTTTTAGTATCGGCCGATAAATTTCATAGCTCTCAAGCGACAACTTCTTCATCACTTGTTTACAGTGGGAGGTCTCAATGTTGGCTAAAAAACTGGCATTCAAGGTATTGGCGATCCTCGGGATATGCCTCTCGCTCGGCCTCTTCACGCTGGGGTCGGTGGCAGGATGGCTTCAGTTCAGGTCATCCCTCGATCTCCAGCTCAAGAATGCCCGTAACCTGGCCGGGCTCATCATCCACGACATTGACGGCTACATGATGAAGGGCGACTCCACTGAAGTGGACCGCTTCATCTCCGAGGTCAAGGGTAAGAAATTCATCATGGACCTCAGGATTTTCGACGAGCAGGCCAAAGAGGTGTCGCCGACCCCCTCCCAGACCCCCAATACCAAGATCCAGCAGGCCATCGCCGCCGGTCGCACCCTTGAATTCAAGGAAACCCTGGACGGCAAGCACACCCTGAGCCTCGTCCTTCCCTTTCCCAACGAGCAGCGTTGTCAAAGCTGTCACGACGCCGGCGCCGCCTACCTGGGCGGGCTCCTGGTCACCACCTCCATCGAAGAGGGCTATGTGGGCGCCCGCCACCTGCTCATCATGCTGGCCGTGGTGGGAACCGTTTTCTTCCTGGTGCTTCTGGCCTGCATGTACTTCTTTTTCAGCAGGACGATCATTGCGCCCATTGCCGATGTCTCGCGCCAGGTGGACGAGCTGGCCAGCGGCGGCGGCGACCTGACCAGGGTCCTGCCCGTACGGACCCAGGACGAGATCGGCAACCTGGCGAGCGGCATCAACCGTCTTACATCGACCATCCAGGGCATCATCATCCGCATCGCCCAGAACGCTGCACAACTGGCATCGGCGGCGAGTCAGCTCAATGTGACCTCGGCGGACATGGCCCGGAGCATGGAGGCGGTAGCCGGCCAGGCCACAACCGTTGCCACGGCCAGTGAACAGATGGCTTCCACCTCCCAGGAGATCGCGGGAAGCTGTTCAATCGCCGCCGACGGCGCCATGCAGGCTACTGAAACGGCCCGGGACGGAGCGGAGGTGGTGGAACGGACCATCGCCGTCATGGCGAGCATCGCCGACCGGGTCAAGGACACGGCCCGGACCGTGGAAAGCCTCGGCAGCAGGAGCGACCAGATCGGCGAAATCATCGGTACCATCGAGGACATTGCCGACCAGACCAACCTGCTGGCCCTCAATGCCGCCATCGAGGCGGCCCGGGCCGGTGAGCAGGGACGCGGCTTCGCCGTGGTGGCCGACGAGGTCAGGGCCCTGGCCGAGCGCACCACCCGCGCCACGAAAGAGATCGGCTCCATGATCAAGAGCATCCAGCAGGAGACCCGCGGTGCGGTCACTTCCATGGAGGAGGGGGTTCACGAGGTCACCCGCGGCACCGACGAGGCCTCGCGCTCGGGCGAATCGCTCCAGGCGATCCTCCAGCGCGTCTCCGACGTAACCGGGCAGGTGAACCAGATCGCCACCGCCGCCGAAGAGCAGAACGCCACCACCGGCGAGATCACCCGGAACATCCAGGACATCACCGATACGGTCCAGAGTTCGGCCCGCGGTGCGCAGGACTCCGCTCAGGCGGCCGGCCAGCTGGCCAGCCTGGCGCGCGAGCTGCAGGAACTGGTGGGTAACTTCAAGATCGGTGCCTGAGGCATCCCCCCGGCGGTTGCGTGCACACAGCCGCCGGGGGAACGTCGCGGTAGGGTTCAGTCGGAAAAGTCGGCCAGGGTGCGGAGGGTTTCGGCCAGTTCAGTCCGCGCCACGGCAAAGAGCTTGTCAAGCACGCGCACCGTCGGGGCGGGAGGATAGATGGGCAACGCCACGCGGTAGATGAGGTCCAGGTAGGAGTCCTGCCGGTTCTCCTCCAGGAAGAGCATCCCGTAGGGGAGGATCGGCGCCGAGAGCAGCGCGTCCTCCATGACGGCATCATCGTCGCTCCAGAAGGGGATGATCATCTCCAGGGAGAGGCAGAGCCCCACGCCGGTCAGGTCTTCGCCGGCAAAGACGAGTACTTCGTCCTGCTGGGGGCTGTCGGGCACGATCGCCTCCGGGCAGACCAGGCCGGCAGGGATGACCATGAGTCGCCCGTGCATGGGATCCAGACCGTAGGCCCACCCCTTTCGCTCCAGGTAGCGCTCCAGCGAGCGGTACGCCTTTTCCTGAAGGCGTCCCACCCCGGCATAGAAGTGACCGCGAAACTCGTGGCAACGCAGAATGAGTTCGTCCAGGGTGATGAAATCATCTTCCCCCGCAACCGGACGTCCCGACCGCTTCTCCACGTTGTTCACCACCAACCGCAGCTGCGGTCGCTTCCGCTCATCCTTGTCCTTGCTCATGCCGCCCCCGCTCCCCTTCCATGGCTCCGTTCGGTACCCGCTCAAGATACCTTTCCGCGTTGCGCAGTGTCAACGGAAAGGAGCCGGCGCACCAAGCGACGCACCGTCGCCGCCGGCGCGCCCTTTTCAGATGACTTGTCTGACAAATTCGGGTACTCTTCCGCCCGGCGAATTACCACAACGGAGGCATCCATGGGCGTTCACGAGCTTACCCACCCGTTAGTCAGACACAAGATCGGCCTCATGCGCGAGGCGGATATCAGCACCAAGAAATTCCGGGAACTTGCCGCCGAGCTGGCGCGGCTGCTGGCCTACGAGGCGTGCGGCGACTTCCCCCTGGAGGTCCGGACAATTACCGGCTGGGACGGCAACCCCGTGGAGATCGAGCAGATCAAGGGGAAGAAAGTGACGGTGGTCCCCATCCTGCGGGCCGGCATCGGCATGCTCGACGGCGTTCTCGACATGATCCCCAACGCAAAGGTGAGCGTGGTGGGGCTCGCCCGCAACGAGGAGACCCTCGAAGCACACACCTATCTGGAGAAGTTCGTGGACAAGCTTGACGAACGGCTGGCCGTCATCCTCGACCCCATGCTCGCCACGGGCGGCTCCATGGACGCAACCATCAGCATGCTCAAGCGCAACGGCTGCCGCCAGATCAGGGTCCTGGCACTGGTGGCGGCACCCGAGGGGCTCGCCCGGGTCACTGCCGCCCATCCCGATGTGGACATCTACGTGGCGGCCATTGACCGCTGCCTCAACGAACACGGCTATATCCTCCCCGGTCTCGGCGACGCGGGGGACAAGATCTTCGGCACCAAATAACTTCCCGCGGAGCATGCCATGACCCACCACCAGGAACCGGTCTGGCGCCAGGCCATCGCCGGCGCGCAGATCCTCTTCGTCGCCTTCGGCGCCCTCGTGCTGGTGCCGATCCTCACCGGGCTCAACCCGAGCATGGCCCTGCTGGGCGCCGGCATCGGCACCTTGATCTTCCAGGCATGCACCGGGCGCAAGGTCCCCATCTTCCTGGGTTCGTCCTTCGCATTCATCGCGCCGATCATCTACAGCGTCCAGACCTGGGGCATCCCGGCCACCCTGTCGGGGCTCTTCGCCTCCGGCGCGCTCTATCTGATGCTGGCCCTGCTCATCAAGTTACGGGGCGTCGCATTCATCCACCGGATCATGCCTCCCGTGGTGGTTGGCCCCATTATCATGCTCATCGGCCTGGGGCTCGCCGGCGTGGCGGTCAATCTGGCCATGGGCAAGACCGGCGACGGCAAGGCGGTGCTGGTGGACTACCAGACCGCCCTCCTGGTGGCCGGCGTATCGCTCGCCACCACCGTGGTCATCGCCCTGAAGGCAAAGGGGATCTTCCGGCTCATACCGATCCTTGCCGGGGTTGCCGTGGGCTACAGCCTCTCGGCGTTCCTGGGGCTGGTAAATTTCAGCGCCATCGCCGCGGCACCCTGGTTCGCCGTGCCTCCCTTCGTGACGCCCCAGTGGAGCTGGCCGGCGATCTTCTTCATGATCCCGGTGGCGCTTGCCCCGGCCATCGAGCATGTGGGCGACATCATCGCCATCGGCGCCGTTACGGGACGCGACTACACCGCCCGACCGGGGCTCCACCGCACCATGCTCGGCGACGGGCTGGCGGTCTGCGTGGCCGGCCTCATCGGCGGGCCGCCGGTGACCACCTATTCCGAGGTGACCGGCGCGGTCATGATCACCCGTAACCACAACCCCGTCATCATGACCTGGGCCGCCTGCATCGCCATCCTCATGGCCTTTTTCGGCAAGTTCAACGCCCTGCTCCAGTCTATCCCCACCCCGGTCATGGGAGGGATCATGATCCTGCTGTTCGGCAGCATCGCCGCCGTCGGCCTCAATACCCTCATCCATGCCCGGGTCGACATGCACCGGCCCCGCAACCTGATAATCGTGTCGCTGGTGCTCGTATTCGGCATCGGCGGCCTGACCCTCCAGGCCGGCTGGGTGACTCTCCAGGGGGTGAGCCTCTGCGGCATCACCGCCGTGCTCCTGAACCTCTTCCTGCCCAAGGAGAAAAGAGACAGCGCCCAGCAGACATTCTGACCCTGCCTTGACGAGCACTCTCTCCGTGGTAGCATCTAGCCATCACCCAACCAAAGAGAGGGGTGCGACATGGCAAACGTCACAATCGACAGGGAAGAGTTGCGCACGGGGCTGACCGGGCAGGCTCTCATCGTCATCGACGTAGTGCCCAAGGAGTACTTTGGGGAGTGTCACATTGCAGGCGCCTGCAACGCCTGCGTCTACGAGGTGGCGTTCCTGGACCGGGTGAACGCCATAACCGCCGACAGGGATGCGGCCATCGTGGTCTACGGGTCCAGCGGCCGCTCCCGGGACGCGGCAGTGGCGGCGGAAAAACTTGCCGCTGCCGGTTACCGCAATGTGAGGGCCTTTACCGGTGGCCTCCACGAGTGGCGCGAAGCGGGCTATCCGGTGGAAGGTGCCCCGGAGCAGGCCGTTCCCATACCCACACTCCAGGACAGGACCTACCGGGTCGACCCGGCCAAAAGCATCCTCCACTGGGCGGGCCGCAATATCAACGGTCGACACCACGGCACCATCGCCGTGGCAAGCGGCGAACTGACGGTGTCCCGGGGAATGCCCGTCCGGGGACGGGTGACCATCGACATGACCACCATCGCCAACGCCGACCTGGCCGACAGCGCCCTCAACCGCCTCCTGGTCGCCCACCTGCAATCGGACGACTTCTTCGACACCGCCCGCCACCCCACCGCCTCCTTTGACCTGACCGGTGCCGAACCGCTGCCGGACGCCACCCCCGGCACCTCCAACTACCGACTCTCGGGCTCACTCACCATCAGGGGCACGAGCCACCCCATCGCCTGCCCCGCCCTCATTGCCCCCCGGGACGACGGCGGCGTCACGGCCCAGGCCTGCCTCGACCTGGACCGGACCCGCTGGAATGTGAACTACGGCTCTGGCAAGTTCTTCGAAAAACTGGGGATGCACCTGGTCAACGACCTGATCAGCGTGGAACTGCACGTGGTGGGGTACTGAGGGGACGAAAAACGGAGGGGCACCGGAACAGCCGCCAGACAACCGGCATTCCGCCGGTGCCCCGCTCTTCCGGTGCCCCCTGATCCTCCGAAGCCGGAAATGTCCCGACCAACGCTACTCGCTGAAAGTATAACTCCCGTCCGCGGCGAACTCCACACCGACCTTCAGGAATTTGAGGTTGTACCCCTTGTCCTTCACCAGGTCGTAGACCATCTCGGCCCGGGTGCCGGTGGAGCAATGAACGAGTACCGGCCGGTCGAGGGGTATTTCGGCAAGGCGCTTCGCGGCTTCTTCCGCCGGGATATTGACCGCCCCCTTGAAATGCCCCTTCTCGAACTCGCCGGGAGCCCGGGCGTCAATGATCATTGACTTTCCATCCTTCAGTGCCGCCACAAAGTCGGCCGTGCCGACTTCACCCGGGGCAAGCTTTTTCACGTACATGACTGTCGCAGCCGCGGCACCGGTCTTCAGTTGCTTACCGGCCTTCTGCCATGCGGCGACCCCACCCGGGAACACCGTGGCGTTCTTGTACTCCCAATCCCTGGCCAGTTCAAGGGCCTGGTTCACATCTTCGGCGCAGTCCGAGTAAAAGACCAGGTGAGCCCCTTTGTACGAGGGGAACCCGGACTGGGCGGCCGCAAGTTTGGCTGCGGGGATGCCGACGGCCCCGGGGATGTGACCGGCTGCCACTTTTTCGGGGGACCGCAGATCGACCAGGACGATATTCCCCTTCTCAACAAATGCCAGGCTCGACTCCAGCGGCAGTTCGGCCTTTTTCCATTCGGGCTCCCCCTTCAGATAAACGCGGACCTTTTCGTACCCCATCTTTTTCGCCAGACCGGCGGATTTGGGACTGAGCACTCAGGTGACGCCGCCGCAGTAAAATACCAGAACACGGTCCTTGGGGACCGCAAGGAGCGCCGGATTCTTTTCCAGGTCGGCAAAGGGAATTGATATGGCAGTCGGAATATGGGACTCGTTGTACTTCCCCGTGGGGCGCGAGTCGATCAGCAGATACCCCTCCTCCGGCCCTTTGGCCACCAGTGCCTCAAGCTCTCCGGTCTCCATGGCCGTCACCCCCTCCGGCAGCTTGGCGACGACCTTGGAAACGGATTTCGCCACGTTATCGAAACCGTCGGCCCGATAGTCGACCTGGAGGAGATCGTCTGCATGGATATCCTTGATGGAACCCGCATTGGCAAACGTTGTCCCGTCGGTCACCCGGACGAGCACCACTCCCTTGTTCTCCACCGTGAGGGAGATCTGCCCCGCCTTCACTGAAACGGTTTTCACCTTCCCCTTCACCTCATCCGCCGCCACGTTTCCGGCAAGCGCGAGCGCCAGGGGAACCACAGCCAGCACACTCCAGGCCTTTGTTTTCATCGGTTGAACGTGCCTCCTTGAACGTTTTGTGCCACTTCAAATGCAAACAAAATACCAAAGCGACAAACTTTACAGCAGATTCGCGAACACCATATTCCGCAGGGATTGTGCAGCTTCAAGAAAGATCGGGACAGAACGAATACACGTCAAAATTACGTCAAATACTTCTGCTTTGTCATAGCTACACTGACTGTCCCCCAAGTGAGCCGGGGATTCTCCCGGAGGAAATGTCTCGCAAAAACGCAGGGTGCCGGTGCGACAGGAAATCGGCTCGCTGGCTGTTACGGAGAATCGGGGAAACGCAGGCGGCGCTTGGAGCTTTTTCGAAGGGAGAATCCCCGGCCCCCTTTAAACCAGCTGAAAGCAAATGTGACAAAGTAGGATTGATTGCCTTCAAACAAAAAGGGCGGCCCCGTCGGCCGCCCTTTGCTCGTCACTCCTGCTTCTCGAAATTCCCCTTTTCCTGGCACTGGGGACACTTCTGGGGCTTGCAGCGCCCCTCCTTGGTGAAACCGCAGGTTCCGCACTTCCAGGTTGCCATGCTGTTGTCTCCTTTCTTCGGACTTATTTCCCGTTCTCCAGCTTGATCTCCTGAACCGTGCCGAAGGTGGAGAGGGGCTTGTCGAAAGTCTTGTCGTCACCGACCACGAGGATGGTCAGCCGGTCGGGGTGCAGATACGTCCGCGCCACGCGGAGGATGTCCTCCTTGGTGACCCGGGCGATGTTGGCGCGGTAGTTTTCCAGGTACCCGTCGGGATAGCCGTAGAATTCAAGCCGGGCCCGCTGGTTGGCAATGAAGTCGGGACGGGCGAAACCGAAGATGAAGGAGTTGATGATCGCCTCCTTGGCCAGGTTCAGCTCCTGGTCGGTCACCGGTTCCTTGCGCATGCCGTCGATGATGTCCCGCATGAGGCCGATGGCCTTGGCAGTGGATCCGCTCTTGGTCTCGGTCTCGGCCTCGAAGGTGCCCACGAAGCGGCGCCCCACGTCGAAGGACGCACCCACGTTGTAGGCCAGCCCCTGGTTGGAGCGGATCTCGGTGGTGAGGCGCGAGGTGAAGCCGCCCCCCAGGATGTAGTCCATGACCCTGATGGCGTAGAGATCCGGGTTGTTCTTGTCGATCCCCAGGTGCCCCATGCGGATGGCCGACTGGTTCACCTCCTTGCGCGCCAGGAGCACGGCGGGCTTCATCTCCCGGGACGGTTCGGCCACGGGCGGGAAATCGACCTTCTCTTCCTTCCAGCCTGCAAAGACCTTTTCCAGGAGCTTCACCAGTTCCTTGGGGTCAAAGTCGCCGGCAGCGGCGATGACAACATTACCGGGGCGGAAATAGCGGTCGTGAAACGCCGCCAGATCGTCGCGGGTGATGGACTGGACCGTGGCCACCGTAGGGAAGCGCCCCAGGGGGTGGCCGGGATAGAGGGCCTTCTGGAGTTCACGGTCGGCGATTCCCTTGGAATCGTCATTCTGGCGGCGGATGGCCTCAATGGTCCGGTTCTTTGCCAGGGTAACCCGGTCTTCCCGGAAGGCCGGGTTCATCATCACCCGGGCGAACAGTTCCAGGGTCCGGGGAAGGTTGCGGGACAGGGACGCCAGGGAGACATTCCCCGCATCGCTGCCGATACCCCCCTCCACCGAGGAGGCCATGAACTCAAGCTCCGCGTCCAGGGCCTCGGGGGCCATATCCCTAGTGCCGCCGCTCCGCATGACCGCACCGGTGAGCCCGGCAAGGCCCGCCTTGTCGGCCGGCTCATAGATGCTCCCCACGTTCACGTAGGCCGTGAGGCTCACCACGGGCAGCTCCCGGTCCGGGAGCATGTGGACGACCATGCCGTTTTTCAGCACCGCCCGCTCGGTCCGGGGGACCTCGAAGGCCGGCTGCGGGAAGGTCATGGTGCGGGGGTCGGCCTTTGCTGTTTTGGGCGCCTCGGCGCCCAGGGCGGCAAGGGGTACGAGTACCAGAAATGCTAAGAACAGGGCGAAACGTTGCGTAATGGTCATTCGTGCGTCCTCGTTCGCGATAAGGTTGGCTGTGCCGCTACTTTACGTCTTCTTTCTTCGTGATGACCCCCACGGTCCGGTTCTCGCGGACGAAATACTTCCGGGCCACCCGGATCACGTCGTCGGGGGTCACCTTGGCCACCTCTTTGCGGTGCTCGATCAAGTACCGCCATGAGCCGGTGACCGCTTCATACTCGGTCAGGTTGCGGGCGAGCCCGCCGTTGGAGATCATCTGCCGGCTTTCCTCGTATTCCAGGCGATTGAGGATCTGCGCCAGCTCCCGCTCGGTCATGGGCTCCTTCTTGAGCCGCTCCAGCTCCTCGTAGATGGCATCCTCCACCTCCTTCGCCGTGTGGGGCGCGCGGGGGGTGGCGGCCAGCACGAAGAGGTTGGGATAGCGGCTTCCCGGGGCAGAAAAGGTTGAGACCTCGGCGGCCAGCTGCTTCTCCACCACCAGCTTCTTGTAGAGGCGCGAGGTGCGGCCGTCGGCCAGGATCATGTCGATCACGTCGAAGACGTAGTCGTCGGGATTGGGCAGGGTGGGCTTGTGGAAGCCGACAAGCAGTTCCGGCTCCGCGTCGGCCAGGATCTCCACCCGACGCTCGCCCTGCTGGGCGGGCTCCACCACGGCCACCGGTCCCACCAGGGTCCCGGGCGGGATATCGCCGAAGTACTTCTCAACCAGGGCGATGGTCTTGTCCGGGTCGATGTCTCCCACAAGGGCAACGATGGCGTTGTTGGGCTTGTAGTAGCGGCGGAAGAACTCCTCGGCCTTGGTCCTGGTCAGGTTCTCCAGATCGGACATCCAGCCGATGATCGGCTGGCCGTAGGGGTGGGCATTGTAGGTGACGGCCACGAAAGTCTCCCAGAGCTTGGACCCCGGCTCCGTGTCGTAGGAGCGGCGGCGCTCCTCCATGACCACGTCGCGCTCGGTGTAGAACTCGCGCAGCACCGCGTTCTGCATCCGGTCCCCCTCGATGGCGGCCCAGAGCTCCAGCTTGTTGGAAGGCATGTTGATCAGGTAGGTGGTGCCGTCCTTGCCGGTCATGGCGTTGTAGCCGGCCCCGCCGTTGCGGGCGTAGATCTCGGCAAACTCCTCCTTGATCACGTACTTCCCGGCATCGGCCTCCAGGGCATTGAGCTTCTTGCCGAGTTCATCCACCCGGCCGGCGTCGGCCCGGGCGCCCTTGGCCTTCTCGGCGATCAGGGCCTGGGCCGTTTCCTCGATCTTGTCCAGGAGCGGCTTTTCGGCGGCATAATCCTTCGTGCCGAGGGTCTTGGTCCCCTTGAACAGCATGTGTTCCAGCAGGTGGGCGATTCCCCGCTCGTCGCTGCGCTCGTCCACGCTCCCCACCCGGAACCGGATCCACGCCGCCACCGTGGGGGAAGTATGGCGCTCAACCATGAGGAGCTTCATCCCGTTTTTCAGGGTATGCTCCCGCACCCGCTCCTCAAGGCCCGCGCCGAGGGCCGGGAGGATGACAACCAACGCCAGCAGTATTTGCACTGCGATGCACATAGCCGATCTTTTCATGTCCTACCTCAGTTGAAAGTGATTGCCGGGTCGTTCCGGCCGTCAGAACAGCGAAAACTTCACGTACCGCTTGGGGTTTTCCTTGATGTCCCTGACGAGCAGGTCCAGGTCGTCCACCATCCGGTTGAGCTTGTCGTAGAGCTCCTTGTCCGACAGGAGCTTGCCGGCGGTCCCCTCGCCCCGCTGGAGGCGCGTGGTGATCTCTTCCAGGGAGGAAAGGGAGCGGTCGGCCCGGTCGATGAGGCTCATCCCCTTGTCGTAGAAGCCCCGGTCGGCCAGGAGGAGCCCCAGGGTTCCCTCCTTGGCCACCAGCTTGCGGTTCAGCTCCCGCACCTCGTCCGCGGCCCCGCCGGCCTTGTCGGCCACGGCCACCAGCTTGTCGTAGAGCTCCCGGTCGCGAATGAGCTTGCTCAGGGTCCCCTCCGACGACTGGATCTCCGCCAGGGTGCTGTCGGTCCGCGCCAGGATGTTCATGAGCCGGTCATAGGGCTCGCGGCTCCGGTTGAGCATGCCGAGGGTCCCCTCCCCCCGGTTCACGGAGTCGGCAATGGTGTTCAGCTCCACCGTGAGCCGCACCAGATTGTCATAGAGCTTGGGGTCGCTGGCAAAGCGCCCCAGGGTCCCCTCGCCCCGCTCGGTCTTGGCCACCACGGCGTTGACCCGTTCGAAGGCCTCTCCCGCCTTCTGGACCACGTCGTCGAGCTTGGGGAGGCTGGTGCCCTGGAGCCGCGTTTCAGGCGTGGCGATAATCTGGCGGGTGGGGGTGATGTCCACGTACTTTTCCCCCAGGAGCCCGCGGGTCTTGACGGTGATGACCGAGTCGCGGCCGATCTTCTTCAGGGCCTCCTTGTCCACTTCCAGCACCGCCTCCACCTCGTTGCTCTGCTCGGGGCGCTCGAAGCGGATGTCGGTGACGATGCCCACGTCGACCCCGGCCAGCCAGACCGGCGCGCCCACCTTGAGTCCGGCCACGTCGGTCATGATCACCGACAACCTCCCCTTGGGCACGAAGAACTTGGTCTTGTCCCCCATGATCAGGACCCCGCCGGCAAAAAAGGCCAGGGCCGCCAGGACGAACAGCCCGCCCCGCACCTGGGACCACGATATGGTGTCGCTTCGTTTCATGAACTGTCCTCTGTGCTATTCGTTATTTCTGAAGAGCGACGCCTCCGACGGCTTCAGGAACTCGCGGATATCGGGCACGCCGCACCGGCGCATCTCTTCCTCGGTCCCCTCGAAGAGGAGCCGCGCGTCATGGAGGAACGAAAATCGCTCGGACACGGCAAAGGCGGTTTCCAGGTCATGGGTGACCATCAGGGTGGTTTTCCCCTCCCCCTGCAGACCGAGCATCAGGTGCTGGATGTTGTAGACCCCCACCGGGTCGAGGCCGGTGGTGGGCTCGTCGAAGAAAATGTAACGCGGCTCGGCGGCCAGGGCCCGGGCGATGGCCACCCGCTTTTTCATGCCGCCGGAGAGCTCGGCCGGATAGAAGTCGATGGAGTGCTCGAGCCCCACGAAGGAGAGCTTTTCCAGCACGATCCGCTCAATCTCCCCCTCGCTGAGGCGCCCCTCTTCCAGCAGCCGGTAGCCCACGTTTTCTCCCACCGTGAGGGAGTCGAAGAGCGCCCCCCCCTGGAAGACGATGGCGATCTGCTTCCGGAGCCGGATCAGCTCGCTCTCGCTCAGGCTCCCGATGGGAATGCCGTCGATGGAGATGGTCCCGGCCTGGGGGCGGATGAGTCCCAGCATGAGCCGCAGGATGGTGGTCTTGCCGGCCCCGCTCCGTCCCAGGATGGTGCGGTTCACGCCCGGCGCGAGAAACAGGTCGAACTCCGTGAGGATCGTCCGCCCGCCCACGGAGTAGGAAACCTTGTCCATCCTGATGCCCTGTTCGCCTCCGCTCACGTCGTCGCCCTCACCGGAACACGATGAATATCTTGGTCATGAAAAAATCAGCCACCAGCACCATGACCGATGAGAGGACCACTGCCCGCTTGGCCGACGTCCCCACCCCTTCGGCGCCGCCACGGGTGGAAAGCCCCACGTAACAGCCGATGAGTGCGATGAGGGTGCCGAAGACAAAGGGTTTCATCACCCCCTCGATGAGGTCCTGGAACACCATGAATTGGGGCAGGGACTTCCAGTACATGAGGAGGTTGATATCATACCCCGCCGCAATGATGTACCCGCCCAGCAGGGCCACCGCGTCGGTGACCAGGGCCAGCATGGGCATGGCCAGCATCAGTGCCTTGAGGCGGGAGGTGACCAGCCGGCTGACGATGTCGGTCCCCTCCACCCGCATGGCGTCCACCTGCTCGGTCACCACCATGGTGCCCAACTCGGCGGTGATGGACGAGCCGACCCGGCCCGCGACCATGAGGGAGGAGAGGACCGGCCCCAGTTCCTTTACCATGGTCACCGCCACCATCCCCCCCACGTAGCTGGTGGCGGCGAAGGGCTTGAGCTGGATCAGTGCCTGGAGCGCCATGACCATGCCGGTGAACAGCCCCGTGAGGCAGATGATGAAGAGGGAGCCGACGCCCATCTTGTCGAACTGGATGACGAATTCCCGGTAGTAGCCGGGGCGGCGGAAGATGCGCACCACGGCCCTGAGCGAAAGGACGCAGAACGCCTGGAATTCGGCGAGAAAGCTCTTGACGGTTTGTTCAATGGAGGTCAATGGCATCGGTTGTCACTGGAGCGCGGCAGCCACCGCCTCGTGCACGTCATCCACAAAGATGAAGGTAAGCTCATTCTTCACGTCGTCGGGGATATCCTCAAGGTTCTCCCGGTTGCGCGAGGGCGCCACCACGGTCTTGACCCCGGCCCGCCGGGCCGCCAGGACCTTCTCCTTAAGGCCGCCGATGGCCAGCGCCCGGCCGGTGAGGCTGATCTCGCCGGTCATGGCCACGTCGCGTCGGGCCGGTCGTCCCGACAGCAGCGACACGATGGCGGTCACCATGGTGAGCCCGGCGGACGGGCCGTCCTTGGGAATGGCCCCGGCCGGCACGTGGATGTGGAGATCGGTGTCCTCGAAGGCCCCCTCGTCGATCCCCCAGTCAGCGCAGGTGGCGCGCACGTAGGAAAGGGCGGTCCGGGCCGACTCCTTCATCACGTCCCCCAGGCTGCCGGTCAGGATCAGATCCCGCTTGCCCTTCATGCGGGTCGCCTCCACGAAGAGGATGTCTCCGCCGGTCTCGGTCCAGGCGAGCCCCGTCACCACGCCGACCCGATCCTGCTCCGCCGCCACCTCGTTAAAGAAGGTGCGGGGCCCCAGAAACTCCTCCACCACCTGGGGGGTGATGGTCTCCCGCAGGGGCTTGCCCTGGGTGATCTCCTTGGCCACCTTGCGGCAGACCGACGCGATGTTCCGCTGCAGGTTGCGCACCCCGGCCTCCCGGGTGTAGTCGCCGATGATCTTGTAAATGGCGGCAGACGCAAAGGCGGGGGGGGTGGCGGAGAGGCCGTTTTCCTCCACCTCCTTGGGGATGAGGTAGCGGACCGCGATCTTTTCCTTCTCCTCGTCGGTGTAGCCCGACAGCCGGATCACCTCCATCCGGTCCCTGAGAGCCGCCGGCACCGGGTCCAGCAGGTTGGCCGTGGTGATGAACATGACATTGGAGAGATCGAAGGGCACGTCCAGATAGTGGTCGGTGAAGGTGCTGTTCTGTTCCGGGTCGAGCACCTCCAGGAGTGCGCTCGCCGGGTCGCCCCGGAAGTCGAGGCCGATCTTGTCCACCTCGTCGAGCATGAAGACCGGATTGTTGCTGCCGCAGCGGAAAATCTCCTGGATGATCCGGCCCGGAAGCGCGCCGATATAGGTGCGGCGATGGCCGCGAATTTCCGCCTCGTCCCGCATCCCCCCCAGGGACATCCGGATGAACTTCCGCCCCAGGGCTCGGGCGATGGACTTGCCGAGGCTCGTCTTTCCCACCCCCGGCGGGCCCACGAAGCAGAGGATCGGCCCCTTCATCCTCTCGCGCAGGGTCCGGACGGCCAGGTATTCGAGAATCCGTTCCTTGACCTTTTTCAGGTCGTAGTGGTCTTCGTCCAGCACCGCCTCGGCCTGGTTGATGTCATGGTTGTCCGCCGTCGACCTGCCCCAGGGCATGCCGGCCAGGTAGTCCAGATAGGTGCGGGCCACCGTGTATTCGGGGGATGAAGGATTGATCCGGTCCAGCCGCTTGAGTTCCTTGTCGGCGATCTTGCGGACCTCGTCGGGCATGCCGGCGTTCTGGATCCGGCTCCGCAGTTCGGCCATCTCGGTGCCGCGCGGGTCCTCCTCGCCAAGCTCCTCCTGGATCTGCTTCATCTGCTCCCGCAGCAGGTACTCCTTCTGGCTCTTCCCCACCCGGCGGGTCACTTCGGCCTGCACTTCGCCCTTCACCTGGAGCCGCTGCACCTCGGCGGTCAGGTGCATGTACACCTTCTTGAGCCGCTCCAGGGGGTCCACGGTCTCCAGGAGCCGCTGCTGCTCGTCCAGGGCGAGATTGACGTAGAGGGCCACCAGGTCCGCCAGCCGGGCCGGGTTGTCGATCAGGTCGATCATCTTCATGACGTCGTCCGGCAGGGGACGACCGTACGAAAGGGCGATCTTGAGGAGCGCGTTGAGGCTCTGGACCAGGGCTTCGGAAACCACCGACTTTTCGAAGAACTCGTGGATCGCTTCGCAACGGACCTGGATGTGGGGGAGCGTATCCGCCACGTCCAGGATCCGGACCCGCACGACCCCCTCCAGGACCACCTTGCCGCCCCCCTCGGGGAGCCGGTAGATCTGGTTCACCTTGCAGAGGGTGCCGATCTCGCAGAGCTGCGGTGCCTGGCCGGACGCCGCCTCTTCCCGGGTCCGGGCGAGCACCACCATCTGCTCGTGGCCGAGCATGTCCTCGAACGCGGTCAGTTCGTCGTCCTTGAGGAACAGCGGGAAGATCATATAGGGAAAGGCTACGATCTCCCGGATGGGGAAGAGCGGAAGAACGGCGGGAACTGATATCGACACGGACTCGGACATGGAACCTGATCCTCTGGTCGAGCGGCTCGCGGTGGCGGCAGAGTACTGAAAGAGTAGCCTCTGAAGCCGCGCCTGTCAATGAATGGCGCGGGAATGCAGCAAGGCCGCGGGGATAGGGAGACCCCCCCCTTAGCCTGCGGCGACGCTCTCCCATTCCCCGTACAGGGTGGCGATGCGAGCGGTGAGTCCGGCATGTTCTTCGCCCCCCCGCCGGGCCTGCTCGTGGTCATCGAAAAAGGCCGGATCAGCCATGCGCGCCTCCAGGTCGGCCAGGAGCCCTTCTTCGGCGGCAATGGCGGATTCCAGCTCTTCGAGGCGCTTCAGGCGGCGCTTTTCATCCCGCTGGCGGGCCTTTTCCTCCTCCCGCTGGCGCTGCCGCTCCTCCTTGGATTCCGCGGCCGGCGGCCCGGACGATGGGTCAGGCACCGGGGACCGGCCAGTGGCGGCCTGCTGGGCCGGGCCAGCGTCCGCTGACTTTTTCCGCAGATAGTACTCGTAGTCGCCGTGGTAGCTGGTAAGCCGCCCCCCCTCCACCTCCACGACCCGGGTGGCCAGGCCGTCAATGAAGTGCCGGTCGTGGGAGACGAAGACCACGGTGCCGGCAAAGGTCTTGAGGGCGTCCAGCAGCACCTCCTTGCTGAAGAGGTCCAGGTGGTTGGTGGGCTCGTCCATCAGCAGCAGGTTCGAGGGCCGCAGCAGCATCTTGGCCAGGGCCAGCCGGTTCCGCTCGCCGCCCGAGAGGACCTCCACCCGCTTGTGGATGTCGTCGCCGGTGAAGAGGAAGGCGCCGAGAATATCCCGCAACTGGGGCACCATGTCGAAGGGGGCGTCCGCCAGCAGCTCCTCGTGGGCTGTTTTCGCGCCGTCCAGCACCTGGGCCTGGTCCTGGGCGAAGTAGTCGGCAACCACGTTGTGGCCGGCGACCCGCTCCCCTCCCTGGAACGGCTTGCCGGCCAGCACCCCCATGAGGGTCGATTTGCCGGCGCCGTTGTGCCCCACCAGGGCGATCCGCTCCCCCTTCTCCACCGTCAGGTCGATCCCGTCCAGGACCACGTGGCTGCCGTAGGCTTTGGTCACCCCCTTCAGCTCCAGCACGATCCTGCCGCTCTTGGGGGGGTCGGGGAAGCGGAAACGGATCCTCCTGCGCTCCGGTGGCAGCACGATCCGCTCGATCTTTTCCAACTGCTTGACCCGCGACTGGACCAGGGCCGCCTTGTCGGCCTTGTAGCGGAAGCGGTTGATGAAGTCCTCGATCTTGGCAACTTCCTCGTCCTGGCGCCGCTTCGCCTCGCGCAGGGCCGCCACCCGCTCCTCCCGGGCCGTCAGGTAGCGGCTGTACGAGCAATGATAATCGGTAAGGGTGCCGTTCCAGACCTCGGTGATCCGGTGGCAGACCTGGTCCATGAAGAAGCGGTCGTGGGAGACGAGGATGACCGAATGGGGATATTCCTGGAGATACCCCTCAAGCCAGTTGCGGGCCTCGATGTCCAGGTGGTTGGTGGGTTCGTCCAGCAGCAGCACGTTGGGCTTTTTCAGCAGGAGCTTGGCCAGGGCGATCCGCATCTGCCAGCCGCCGGAAAACTCGCCGCAGTCGCGCCGGCGGTCGCCGGTGGTGAAGCCGAGCCCGTCCAGGACCCGGCAGGCCTCCGCCTCCATGGCGTATCCGCCCCGCAGCCGGAACTCCTCCTGGAGCCGGCCGTAGCGTTCGAGACACTCGCCGTGATCCGGCGCATCATGGGGGGTATCCTCCAGCCGCGACGTCAGTTCGTGCAGCTCCCGCTCCAGGGACTGAAGGTCCTCCAGCGCGGTCATGGCCTCCGCCAGAAGCCCCCGGCCGCGGGTCACGATCCCGTCCTGGGGAAGGTAGCCCACCGTGGCGCCCCGGGCGAAGATGAGCTCGCCCGATGTCTGTTCCACGAGCCCGGCAATGATGCGCATCAGGGTCGACTTCCCGGCTCCGTTCTCGCCCACGAGGCCGACCCGTTCCCCCTTTTTCAGATGCCAGTCGATCTCCGCGAACAGGGAGGTGCCGGCGAAATCCTTTGACAGTTTTCTCAGATGGAGCATGAAGGTATCCCGAACCGCGTTCCGTTAGCGCTACAGGGCTATACTAGGGGGTGCCCCGCGATTTTGTCAATTGCTCCGGCAGGCGGGCGTACCAGGGGCCAGTTTTTTCTTATTACACAAGGGAAAACTCTGCTATACTTTTGAGGTTTTATCGACCTTCAGCGCCCACAAGGCGTTCTGGATACCCATCGGGTCGCGCGGCCTGCGCCGCGGGCGACCATACATTTCCGCGGCGCGGGGTGCCCCGCAGACCGCACAAAGGACTGAAATCAATGGCAAAAAAAATGCTCATCAACGTGATGCATCCGGAAGAATCACGCGTCGCCATCGTTGAAGACGGCAAGCTGGTCGATCTGGACATCGAAATCGAGGGGAGCGAACAGACCCGAGGCAATGTCTACAAGGGGGTGGTGGTCCGGGTTGAACCGGGACTGCAGGCCGCCTTCGTCGACATCGGACTGAAACGGCTCGGCTTCCTCCAGATGGGGGAAATCCACCCCTCGTTCTGGCAATGGCGCAGCGACATCCCCGAAGAGAACCACAGCCGCCGCCCCCGCATCCAAGAGGTCATCCGCCGGGGCCAGGAGCTCATCGTGCAGGTGGAAAAGGGCGAGCGGGACATGAAGGGCGCGGCCCTGACCACCTACATGTCGTTTCCGGGCCGCTACATGGTGCTCATGCCCGGCAGCGACTCGGCGGGCATTTCCCGCAAGGTGGAGAGCGAGTCCGACCGGAAGAAGCTCAAGGAAAAGGTGGCCGAGCTGGAGATCCCCGAGGGTTACGGCTACATCGTCCGAACCGAGGCCCTGGGCAAGACCAAGACGGAACTGGCCAAGGATCTCCAGTACCTGGTAAAGCTCCACCAGGGCATCGTGGACAAGGCGGCCGCCGCCAAGGGCCCCACCCTCCTCCACCGGGAACTGGACGTGGTCATCCGCACCATCCGCGACTACTTCACCGCCGAGATCGACGAAGTGCTGGTGGACAGCAAGGACGTCTACAAGCAGGCCCGCGAATTCTTCAAGCAGACCATGCCCAAACACGAAAAGCTGGTGAAGCTCCACACGGAAAAGCGCCCCATCTTCTCCCGCTACCAGATCGAAGAGCAGATCGACCTCATCTACGAGAAAAAAGTCCCCCTCAAATCGGGCGGCTACCTCATCATCGAACCCACCGAGGCCCTGGTGTCCATCGACGTCAACTCAGGCAAGACCACCGGCGAGAAGGGGGTCGAAGACACCGCCTACAAGACCAATCTCGAAGCGGCCGAAGAGGCTGCGCGGCAACTGCGGATGCGCGACCTGGGCGGGCTCATCGTGCTCGACTTCATCGACATGCGGGACAAGAAGCACATCACCACCGTGGAAAAGACCCTGAAGGCGGCCCTCAAGGGTGACAAGGCCCGGGTGACGGTGGGGCGCATTTCCCAGTTCGGCATGCTGGAGATGTCGCGCCAGCGGATCCGCCAGACCCTCGAACAGGGCAGCACCCTGGAATGTCCCCACTGCGGCGGGCGGGGCAAGGTGAAGAGCGTGGAGAACATGGCCCTCTCCTTTCTGCGCAAGGTCCACGCCGCGGCAGCCAAGGGGACCGTGGCCGAGGTGCACGGCGGGCTTCCCCTGGAGGTCGCCTATTACCTGCTGAACCGCAAGAAGAGGGAACTGGCCCAGATCGAGAACGAGTACGACATCGTCGTGACCGTTAAGGGCAAGACCTCGTTCCTGATGAACCAACTGGAGCTGGAGTTGGTCAGGCGCGAAAAACCGGCCCACGTGGAAACCCACGAAGAGCACGTGGAAAAGGTGGCCGAGACACATGCCGAAGCTCTGACCGAAGCCGTCGAAGAAGTCGCGGTCCTGGCCGAACCGCCGGCGGCCGAGGCCGAGGGCAAGAAGAAGAAACGGCGCCGCAGCCGCCGGAAGGGCAAGGCCGAAGCCGAAGAGATGGCTGAATCCGCGACGTCTGCCGAAGCGGAGGAAAACGGTGAGACCGAAGCCGGCGGCGAAGAGGAGCCGGAGGTCGCAGGGGGCGAAGAAACAACGGAAGGCGGTGCCCCGGCGGAAGAAGCCAAGAGGAAGCGGCGGCGCAAGCGGCGGCGCGGCAAGAAGGCGAAAGCGGACGAATCCGTGACCGACGAGGCTTCAGTTCAGGAAGCCGCCGAAGAGACAGAAGAGACAGAAGAAGTATCCGCCGAGACGGAATCGGTCGGAACTCCGGCGACCGCCGAAGAAGCCGGGGAGGCATCGGAAGAGGTTAAGAAGAAACGGCGTCGCCGCAAGCACCGGAGCCCGAAACGCGGCGACGGGGAAACCGAGGCGCCGGCAGCGGAACTTGAGCCGGCAGAGGCCCAGGGTGCCGGGCCTGAACCGGAACCAGCCGCTGTCGAAGCGCCCCTTGAAGGCGCCGAACCCGCTTTGAAAAAAACGCGCGCGCCACGCACCCGCAAAAAAGCGGCCGAAGTCCCTGAGCAGGCCGAGCCGGTCGCATCTCTCCCCGGAGAGAAGCAGGCGCCGGCCGTTGCTGAAGCGACCCCTGCCCCGCCGGCCGAGCCTAAGCCGGCAAAGAAGCGGGCCACGCGTAAAAAGGCCGCCGTTGAGCCGGCGCCGGATCCATCGCAGTCCCCTGCGCCGGAACCGGCCGCTGACGAACCGCCCAAGAAAAAACGGGCCACGCGTAAAAAGAAAGAAACGCCGGCAGAAGAGGAAGCGCCGGAAGCAGTATAGCCATAGAACGCCGCCAGCTCCCCTGGCCGGCATGTCCCATCGGGCAGGGCTTCGCTCCGAAGCCCTGCCATTTCGCATCCTACTGTATAGCTTTTCAAGGCACCCCCCAGCCCCTGCAACTAAATGCCAACTATCAACAGGTTAGCCATAACTATCCGCTAACCGGCCAGTCCTCCCCCCTTATCCGGTGTATAGGCAATCCATACAAAGGGCCCTTCCCGTCCAAAACAGCAGCACATCTTCCACCAAGCCAATCCAACAATTACACTACGTTGCAAACAGTGACCACGCACTGCGCGCTATTGGTATGGGTACTGCAAAAACAGAAAACGACATATCCGGAAGAGGCTCTTGCAAAACGTTATGAGGAAGCCGGGATGCTCGGCGCAAGCGAGCGAGGAAGCAAGGCGTACCCGTCGGTACGGTGAGCTTTCGGGTGAGCGGCAACACCGCAGACCGGCCCCGCAGGAGGTGTGCAAGAACCTCGGATTACAGCGAGAAAATAACGAGGCTGGATCATGCTGCTCTTGAGTGGAATCCTCTCATTCCCCATCCTTGACGATGCAGGAACGCCGGTCATCGTTGCCCAGTTCGGCATGGATGACTTTCTGCAGGCCTTTTTCGCGTTCATCGGCATAACCGCGGTACTCGTCCAGTTCATGCCGGTGGTACTGCTTCTCGTGAGCATGCTACGAAGCCTCTCCAGCGACACCTGTGTCAGCGTCATCCCCTTCACCGACCTCCACGACGCCTGAACACCCGGGGTCTGCACCCCGGCAGGAGGCACCCATGAAAGCGCGGATCGGCACGCTCTCATTCGTTTTGGGCGGAGTCTCGCCGGCGTTCGCATCTGTTGGCGAGACAGAGGGGTTTCAGGGGGTATTTACCACCGTTTTCATCTGCTACTGCGCCATCGTGGTCGTAGCCCAGACCATCGCGGCCATCCGGAGCCTTATCGGTTCCGGCAGCACCAAAGGGGCCGTACCGCCCGCCGAGAGCCAGAAGACCTGAACACGGCCGCGGCGCCCTCCCCCGAACACCCGCAGCCTCACCTGCCATGGGGGGTCGTCGGCACCCCGCGAAGCCCCGGAGAGCCCTACGGCCCCATTTTTTGCCGGCGCCCCCCCTGACCGTATGACAACATCCCCGCCTGTGCTACAGTTATCAGTATGATCACCATCGAGGCCTACCGGGGACAACCGGTCGTCGAACAAGGGGTGGAAATCGTCGAGCGCAAGGGGCGCGGACATCCCGACACCATCTGCGACTCCGTGGTGGATGCCGTTTCCGTGGCCCTGAGCCGGGCATACCTGCGCGAATTCGGCAGGATTCTCCATCACAATATCGACAAGAGCCTCCTGGCTGCCGGGACCGTGGAAAAGGGGTTCGGCGGCGGCCGGGTGGTTACCCCCATGGAGCTCATCATCGGCGACCGGGCCACCTTCACGGTGGGCGGCACGACCGTGCCGGTGGCGGACATCGCCGTCACCGCGGCCCGGGAGTGGATTCGCGCCAATCTCCGCTTCGTGGACCCGGAGGAGCATATCCGCTACCGGATCATGCTGGCGCCCGGTTCTGCCGAACTCACCGACATCTTTGCCCGTCCGGGCACTGTCATGGCCGCCAACGACACCTCGGCCTCAGTCGGCTACTGGCCCCTCTCGCCGACGGAACAGGCGGTGCTCGGCCTGGAGCGGCACCTCAACGGCCCCGCCTTCAAGCAGCGCCATCCCGAGTCAGGCGAGGACATCAAGGTCATGGGGCTGCGGCAGGGGAACGATCTCGCCGTAACCCTGGCCATGCCCCTCATTGCCCGGTTCGTGGAATCCGAGGCCGACTATTTCACCCGGAAAGAAACCCTGGCCCGGGAAATTGCATCGTTCCTCGCGGAGCGGAGCGGATTCCGCCGGACCGAGCTGCACTTCAACACACTCGACGTGCCGGGCCGGGGACTCGGGGGAGTCTACCTGAGCCTGCTCGGCACCTCGGCCGAAGATGCCGACTCGGGCCAGGTGGGGCGCGGCAACCGCGTGAACGGCGTCATCGCCCTTGGACGGCCGCTGGGGACCGAGGCGGCGGCCGGCAAGAATCCCGTGAGTCACGTGGGAAAGATCTATACGATCCTCGCCCACCGGCTGGCGCGGGAAATCTGCGAGGAAATCGAAGGGGTCAGGGAGGCCCACGTCCTGCTCCTGAGCCGCATCGGCACCCCCATCGACCGGCCGGCCATGGCGGCGGTCCAGCTTCTCCCCGAGCGGGGACGGCGGGTGGCAGATGTGGCCCGGAGGGCCGAGGACATCGTCGGAAGGGGACTGGCGACCATTGGCGACTTCTGCCTGGAGCTTGCCGAAGGCCGTCACCCGGTCTGCTGACGAAAGGAACTCCTGCGTGCTCAAATGGCTTTTTCTGACCGTGGGCGTCATCGCAACCGGCTTCGGCATCATCGGCATCTTTCTTCCGCTGGTGCCGACAACGCCGTTTCTTCTGCTGGCCGCGGCCTGCTTCGCGCGCAGTTCGGAGCGCTTCCACCGCTGGCTCGTGGAACACGCCCACCTGGGACCCATGGTCCGGGGCTATCTGGAAGGGACCGGCATCCCCCGGCGCGCCAAGACGGTTGCCATTGCCATGGTCTGGCTGACCGTCCCCCCGTCGGCCTTTCTGGTGGTGCCGCTGCCGTGGGTGCGGATGCTTCTCCTCGCCATCGCCATAGGGGTGACGATCTACCTTGCCCGGTTCCCCACTGCGCCGACCGATGCCCCATGACCCCCTGAACCCTCGCCGGCAGACGGCGGAACATTCACAAACGAGCCACCCACGGCCCCCTATCGCGTATTCGGCGACTTTTTCAGGGAACTATCGGCCTTTTCACGCTTTTTGACTAAACTATCCGCTCCCCCCGCCGATATATTGTATACGGCCTGGCGTTATCATTTAGTTACGGGGGAGCGACAATGGTGTCACTATGGAATTTTTATCTCAATTTTTCGGTAAAGGCCCGTCTGGCCACGCTCTGCTTCTGCTACAGCGTCTGCATTGCCGCAACGGCGCTGGCCGCCCAAGCTGATTCGGCCCTCATCAAGTACGGAGCCGTGGTCCTCTTCATCGTCCTGGGGGGCATCTTCGGCTGGATCAACATCTGGTCCATCAACCGGCCGATCCAGAGGGCCATCGGTTACCTGCAGACCATGGCGCGGGGCGACCTGAGCCAGGAAATCACCGTGTTCCGCAAGAACGAGTTCAGCAGGATGCTCCTGACCATGCGGGAACTCCAGGGCTCCATGCGCGAGATCATCGCCGGCATCCAGACCACGGCGGCTGACCTGTCCGCCGCCTCTGACCTGCTCCGCACCACCTCATCGCAGATTGCCGAAGGAACCGACCACGCCTCCCAGGAATCCGAGTCCATCACCACGGCGGTGGATGAAATGGCCTCGGTGAGCCTGGCAATCTCGCACAACTGTCAGAAAATGGCCGAGGAGGCATCGGGCACTGGCCACGCCACCGAAAGCGGCACGGAAACCATCTCCCGGATGACCACCATCATGGAGGCGGTCGAGCAGATGGTGTCCGGCACCATGGCGGCGGTCAACGCGCTGGGCGCCAATTCCGAACGGATCGGCGACATCATCACCGCCATCAGGGACATCGCCGACCAGACCAACCTGCTGGCGCTCAACGCCGCCATCGAGGCGGCCCGAGCCGGCGAGCAGGGACGCGGCTTCGCCGTGGTGGCCGACGAGGTGCGCAACCTCGCCGAACGGACCACCTCGTCCACCAGGGAAATCCAGTCCATCATCGGCGCGCTGCAGGGCGACGTCAAAAACGTCATGGGACTCATGGAGCAGAGCTCCGACAGCGTCCGCAACGGCACCCGGGACATGCATCTCTCCCGCCAGGCCATCGGGGCCATCAAGGAGCACATTGCCCCCCTCATCGACCACGTTTCCCAGGTGGCCATCGCGGCGGAAGAGCAGTCGGCCACCACCGCCAGCATCACGGAGAACATCCACCGCATCGCCCTGGTGATCCGCGACGCAGCCCAGGGAGCCCAGCAGACGGAAACCGCGGCGGCCGACCTTGCGCAGTCGGCGGTGGAGCTCCAGCGGATGGTCAACCGCTTCAAACTGTCGGCCTGACGAGCGTCTTTCCCGGCCCCGGAAGTACCCTCTTCACACAACAAAGGCCGCCCCATTCCGGGCGGCCTTTTCCATTGCATCAATCCCTCTCCCCCTTAGCCGATGGGGTTGCCGCGGGTCTCCGCATCGTAGATGGTGAGCAGCGTTTCGGGCGTCAGGAAGCAGACTTCGGTCCGCTCGCCCCCTTTTCCGCCGTGAACCCATTCCACGGTATCGCCGGATTCGCCGTGCCTGACGGTCAGGCGTTCGCCCGTGATCCGCTTCACCTCGTCCACCATGTCCTTCATGGTGAGCAGTTCGACCCCCCCGATCTCCTCGTCGCTGGAGAGTCTCTCCAGGAACTTGTCGACCAGGTCATAGTCGAGGAAGTCGTTTTCCTTCCGCCACCACCGCACGAAACGGTGCTCGCCGGAGACACTCTCGGTTACAAGCTTTCTGACGTCCGTCCCTTTCATGGCGATCCTCCTTTCCGTCCGCTCCCGGCCCATCGGGAACGGAAGTCCGCGGGCCATGATCTCTGCCGGTGTATCCGCGTCTGGTTACATTATACCTCAAAAGGACGACCGGTGAATATGGTTATCAAAATAATATCGGGACCCGTTCTGTCAGCGGGGCCGCCGGGGGCTTCCGGACCGTTGGCGCGACGGCCCCGAGGCGGGCGCTCCCTGGCCCGGCTGCCGCCGGCCCGGGTCCTTGGGATGGGACGGCCGGCCGGACGCCGCGGGGGATGCCGCTGTGCCCCCTTTCTTGGGTTGGCTTGCGTGGGGGCGAGCCTGGCGCGGCTCCCGGGGGGGACGGGCGAATTCCACATCCTTTTTCGGCGCCGGCACCGAGTAGTCGAAGCCCTGCACGGTACGGCGCTCGATGGTGGCACCGAGGCTCCGCTCGATGGCACGTACCATGGCCCCGTCGTCGGAGGTCACCAGGGTGAAGGCGTCGCCGCTGCGGGCTGCGCGGCCGGTGCGGCCGATCCGGTGGATGTATGCCTCGGCCGTGTCGGGGATGTCATAGTTGATCACGTGGGACACCTGGCTCACGTCGATGCCGCGGGCCGCAATATCGGTGGCCACCAGGATCTGGAAGGTGCCGTCCCGGAAGCCGTCCAGGGCTGCCTGGCGCCGGTTCTGGGAGAGGTTCCCCTGGAGGGATGCCGCCCGGTAGCCGGCCTTTTCCAACTGTTCGCCCAGGCGCTTGGCCCGGTGCTTGGTGCGGGTGAAGATCAGCACCGACTCGGTGTCCGTGTGGCGGAGAAGCTCCATGAGCAGCGGTGTCTTCAGATGCTGCTCCACCGGGTAGAGGGCATGGGTTACGGTGACCGCCGGGGCCACGTTCCCCACCTGCACCGTCACCGGGTCCACCAGGATATCCTGGGCCAGCTTGCGGATGTCGATGGGCATGGTGGCCGAGAAGAGCAGCGTCTGCCGCCGGGGAGGGAGATGCTTGAGCACCCGCCGGATGTCGGGGAGAAAGCCCATGTCGAACATCTGGTCCGCCTCGTCCAGGACGAGCACCTCCAGGCGCGACAGGTCGATGGTCCCCTGGGCGATGTGGTCCAGGAGCCGTCCCGGGCAGGCCACGACCACTTCGGCGCCGGCCTTGAGCTTCTGCACCTGGGGATTCACGCCTACCCCGCCGTAGACCGTCACGCTCCGCAGGCGGGTCTGTCGCCCCAGGGTGACGAAGCTGTCGTTGATCTGCTCCGCAAGCTCGCGGGTGGGGGCAATGACCAGGGCCCGGACGCAGCCGCGCTCTCCCTGCTGCAGCCGGTGCAGGATCGGCAGGGCAAAGGCCGCTGTCTTGCCGGTGCCGGTCTGGGCCAGCCCCATGACGTCGCGCCCCGCCATGACCGCGGGGATGGCCTGGGCCTGGATCGGCGTGGGGGTCTCGTAGCCGGCGGCCGCAACCCCTCCGGCCACGGCCGGATGAAAACCGAACGATGTGAAATCCATGAAATACTCCTTGGTGCTGCCGCCTGAAAACAAAAAAGCCCCGGTTCTTTCCAGGGCCTGATCTGATACGTTGTCCGGAAACAGCTGGTTGAGATTGGGCGACCGTACCAGCTTTCGGCAAACCCTGTCAAGGAGGAAAGCGGGAGCGCCCGTTTCTACCCTCTGAGGCTTTCCAGCTCTTCCCAACGGGCATAGGCTGTTTCCAGCTCACCCTCCAGCTCCGCCAACCGGTTGTTGAGCGCAGCCACTTCGGCGCCGGCGCCGCGATAGAACTCCGGATCGGCCAGGGTGGCGTGGAGACGCTCCTGCTCCTCCTCCAACCGGTGAATCCGCTCCGGCAGCGACTCCAGCTCACGCTCATCCTTGAAGCTGAGCTTGCGGGGCTTTTCATTCCGCTCGCGGGTCTTGGCCGGGGCATCGGCGGACGCCTTCGCCGGCTGCGGCTTTGCTGCCGGCGTCTCGGCGGCGGCCTGACGGAGCCAGTCGTCGTAGCCCCCCACGTATTCCCGCACCTGGCCGTCGCCCGACAGGACAAGGGTGCTCGTCACCACGTTGTTGAGGAATTCCCGGTCATGACTCACCAGGAGCAGCGTGCCGGAATACTCCAGCAGCAGATCCTCCAGCAGGTCCAGGGTTTCGGCATCAAGATCGTTGGTGGGCTCGTCCATGACCAGCACGTTGGAGGGCTTGGTGAACAGCTTGGCCAGCAGCAGGCGGTTGCGCTCCCCGCCGGAGAGGATGCGGACCGGCGTGCGCGCCCGTTCGGGAGGAAAGAGAAAATCCTGCAGGTAGCCGATCACGTGGCGGCTTCGGCCATTGATGATGACGGTGTCGTTCCCCTCGCCCACGTTTTCCTGCACGGTCCGGTCCAGGTCCAATTGCTCGCGCATCTGGTCGAAGTAGAGGACCTCCCGGCGGGTGCCCAGGCGGATCGTCCCCTGTTGCGGTTCGAGCTCCCCCAGCAGAAGCCGCAGCAGGGTGGTCTTGCCCGAGCCGTTGGGACCGATGATCCCCACCCGGTCCCCGCGCATGACAGTGGTGGTGAGATTGGCGATGACGGCCCGGCCTCCGTAGCTGAAGGAGGCGTTCTCCGCCTCCACCACCAGGGCGCCGGACCGCTCGGCCTCCTGGAGCCGGATCGTGGCCGCTCCCTGCCGCTCGCGCCGCTGTCGGCGCTCCTCCCGCAGCTTCTTCAGCGCCCGGACCCGCCCCTCGTTGCGGGTTCGGCGGGCCTTGATCCCCTGCCTGATCCACGCTTCCTCCTGGGCCAGCTTCTTGTCGAACAGGGCCTGGCGGGTGATCTCCGCCTCCAGGAGCGCCTCGCGCCGCTCCACGAATTCGTCGTAGCCGCAGGCAAAGGCGTAGATCCGCCCCCGGTCCAGTTCGGCCACCCGGTTGGCGAGCCGGCGGGCAAAGGCCCGGTCGTGGGTGACGAAGAGCAGGGTCGTGACGTTTTTGGCCAGGAATTCCTCCAGCCAGAGGATAGTATCGATGTCCAGGTGGTTGGTGGGCTCGTCCAGGAGCAGGATGTCCGGCGCCGCCACCAGTGCCCTGGCCAGGAGCGCCCGGCGCTTGGTGCCGCCGGAAAGGCTCGAGAAGGGGGCATCCGCATCCAGGGAAAGGCGATTGAGAACCCGTTCCACCTCCTGATGGAGATGCCAGCCGCCGGTCTCCTCCAGCCGTTTCTGGAGGGTGGCCAGTTGTGCCAGGAGCCCTTCTCCCCCCTCCACGGCCAGCAGATGGCTCACCCGGTGGTACTCGGCCAGGAGCGCCGTGGCCTCGCCCATGCCCTGGGCCACCACGTCGAACACGGTCCCCTCCAGGTCGCGGGGGACCTCCTGGGAGACCAGGGCCACCCGCACCCCCTGCTGCCGCATGATCTCGCCCCCCTCCGGGGGAATCTCGCCGGCGATGAGCTTCAACAGGGTCGACTTGCCGGTGCCGTTGCGCCCCATGAGACAGAGGCGCTCCCCTTCCCCGATCTGGAGGTTGATGCCGTCGAAGAGCGGCGGGCCGCCAAAGGCGAGGGTTATGTTGCGCAAGGTGATGAGAGCCACGACGTCTCCTTCCGTTCCGGTTTGCAGGAGTGACAGTATTCACTGTTTTGCCTCCCGCCGTCAATCCTCCTCTGGCACCGGAGCCATTTGCATTGACGACAATCCCCGGTACCATTGACAATCATCACGAACGAGCGGACCCGATCCCTCGCCCGGAGGACCATGAACCCGTCAACGCGCATCGTCGTCGGCATCATCTCCCTGTTCCTGTCGCTGTTCCTGGCCTGGCGCATCGGCATCTGGCTGGAACCGGCTCCGGCCGGGCCATCCCTGCCGGCGGGCGGGCCGAAATCGCCCCCCTTCGCCACCGGCACGGTACAGGAGGACCTTCACTTCGAGATCCGCAACGTCCGCATCTCCGGGGATGGGGCCGCCCTGGAGGGGATCGGCATCGTCCGGTTCGATACCGACCGGGAGCGGATCAAGCCGGCGGTGCTGGCAATGCTCACGGCCGTGAAGGAAAAGGCCCCGGCAGCGAAGGTGATAACCCTGGAGCTCAAGCCCGCCGTGGAGTGCACCCAGTGCACCCTGGCCAGGGCAACGTACCGGGAGGGCCGAACCGTCATCCGCTACGGAATCCCCTCCCTGGAACAGATCGAGCGCCACAACGCACTCATCGGCACCACTGACGGCACCGGCCGCCGGATCGACCGCCCCCGGCTCTACCGCCCCGACAAGGAGACCTTCGGGGCCGGGTTGGTCGTCACCATGGCCCTGGAGGCGGCACGGCAGAAGAATCCGGCGGCGAACGAGGAGCAGTTGCTCGACCAGGCGGCGGCGGCCGCGGGCATCTCGCCGGTGGTGGCGGCGCGTCACCGCGACTTCATGAAAGCCTATTTCACGGGCGACGGCTACGGGGAGGAAACCCTGGAAGAGTAAGCCTGCCCCCGGCGGACCGGCGGCCTTTGCTCCCTTCCGGTCTGCCGGGGAGTCGGAAGGAATCGCCGCGTATAAAGAATTTTACATACAAACGTATCCCGTTTGTGGTAGGGTGGTAGCACTTTTGAAGTTGGCCGGCCAAGGTGCTTTAAAAGCTCCTTGGCCGATCTTATTTTCGGGAGGGCAGCGGCAACAAGCCACGGACGAACCATCGCCTGCCGACCGGGGAAGGAGAGATCACGTGCAGGTAAGCGTTCAAGGAAACGACGTGGACAAGGCCCTCCGGCTGCTGAAGCGCAAGCTTCAGACCGAAGGGTTCTTCAAAGAAATCAAGAAGCGCAAGCATTACGAAAAGCCTTCAGTCAAGAAGAAGCGCAAGCAGATGGAGGCCGAGCGCAAGAGAAGAAAGGCCCAGCGGTTCAGAAAGCCTGACAGGGACTGACGCGGGACAGGATGGGGAGCAGGCCGCACGGCGGCTTCAAGCCGGGGCAGACCCCGGACATATCACGCGAACGCAGGAGAAAGAACACAATGGCAAAAGGCAGGGTAAAGTGGTTTAACGACAGCAAGGGGTTTGGCTTCCTCGAGCAGGAGAACGGTGAAGACGTGTTCGTGCATTTCTCCGCGATCACGGGTTCCGGGTTCAAGTCGCTGGCAGAAGGCGAAGAAGTGACCTTCGACGTGGTCAATGGCCCCAAGGGGCTCCAGGCCGCCAACGTCTGCAAGCTCTAACGGAAACGTATCAGCCGCCTTCCGGGCGGCCGGCTACGCCACCATCGAAAGGCCCGTTCAAGCGGGCCTTTCGATTTTTGCCCAAAATACCCGGCAGATGCCCGGCCCCGATCGATCCCGTCAGCCGGTTGTCCGGCACCGCGCGGTCCAGCCCTCCCCCTGCAGATGCAACCCTGTGCAATCCCTCCTAAAGTTTATGCCCCCCCGACCGATGAGATACCAGTGAACGACGTGCAACGCATCCGCAACTGACGCTACGCAGATTCGGCGTGCGATGGCGCGGGATCGCCCGACCCGTTCGGAGGCCGAGCAACGGCTGGCTGCGTTGAGGATTGTGCGGGCGAGGACCGGCCAGAGACGACGCGAAGACGGGATGCGAGCCCGCGAGTCATGTGCGGATACGTTCTTACTGCCCACCCTCCGGAGGCTTCCATGGGGATGGTCCCCATTGACAATCTCGACGTCGGCATGACCCTGGCCGCGGACGTCATCGACCGGACGGGCCGGCTCCTGCTGGGGGCCGGCGCGGAGCTGACCGCCAAGCATCTCCACATCTTCCGCACCTGGGGAGTGGCGGAGGCCGACATCGACGGCCTGGACGACGATCCCGCCAGCCACATCCCCCAGGAGATCAGCCCGGCCGAACTGGCCGCCGCCGAAGAGGCCCTGCGGCCCCTCTTCCTACACACGGACCTGGAGCATCCGGCCATGCGGGAGATCATGCGCCTCGGCGCGGTGAGAAAGGCCATGCATGGCGCATCCTGACCGCCACCGGATCACGCTGGAGCGGCTCGTGGAGGAGACGGTAACGGTCTACTCCCTCCCCTTCTTCTACGAGCGACTCAACGAGGCCATCAACCATCCCCGCAGCGCCATCGCCGACATCGGCCGGATCATCACCGAGGACCAGGGGCTCACGGCGCGCATCCTCAAGCTCGCCAACAGCCCCCTGTTCGGCTACCACTCCCGGGTCGACTCCATCACTAGGGCGCTGACCATCATCGGCACCCAACAGTTGCGCGACCTGGCCCTGGCCGCCTCGGTCATGGGCATTTTCAAGGGGATTCCGGAAGACCTGATGGGGATGACCTCCTTCTGGAAGCACAGCATCGCCTGCGGCACCATTGCCCGCAACCTGGCCACCAGCCGCCGCGAGGTGAACGTGGAGCGGTTCTTCGTGGCCGGCATGCTGCACGATCTGGGACAGTTGGTCATGTGCACCGCCATTCCCGGCACGGTGCGGGAGATGCTGGAGGAGAGCCGTGACAACGAGTCGCTCCATTTCGCCACGGAGCGCCGCCGGCTCGGCTTCGACCACGCCACCGTGGGAGGAGCCATCCTGAAAAAGTGGAAGATCCCGCCGAACATCGCCGAGCCCGTGGCCTGCCACCACATCCCGGCCAAGGCGGAGCAGTTTCCCCTTGAGACGGCAATCATCCACCTGGCAGACATCATCTGCCAGGCCATGGAATTCGGCTTCAGCGGCGAGTGGTACGTCCCCCCCCTGGCCGCCGAGGCATGGGACCGGGTCGGCATTCCGGTCAGCATGCTCGGCGCGATCATCAGGCAATCGGAGCAGCAGTTGGAAGAAACCTTCGCCATCCTGACGGAGAACGGATGACCGGCACGGCCCACGCCATATCCCCGACCGACCCGCGGGAGGAGCGGATCCGCTACCTGGAGGAGTCCAATCTCCGCTACGTGGCGATCCTGGACATGCTCGCCTCCAGCGGCGACTTCCAGGCCGACCTGAGCCGCGCCAAGGATTCGCGCGCCATCTTCCGGGCCACCATGGCCCAGGTGAAACGGCTCATCCCCCTGCGGGGCATGGGATGCCTGGAGGTGGGGAGCGACGGGGATTTCGAGCTGGCCGCCAGCGATCCCCCCTCCTGCCGTGCGGCCCTCCAGACGGAGATCGATGCCAAGATCATGGACGGCACCTTTGCCTGGGCACTGAACCGGAACCAGGCCATTACCGTGCCGTCGGCCGATGGGGAATACACGCTCCTGCTCCACGTCATCGCCACCCGTTCCGAGGTGCAGGGGATGTTCGCGGCCCTGCTCCCGGCGGAGATCGCCACGATGGACGTGCCATCGCTCAACGCCCTTTCCATCGTGCTCTACACCTGCGCCTACGCCCTGGAGAGCGCCACGCTCCACGCCATGCTGCGGGACCACATGCAGCACCTGGAGGAGCGCGTCCGGGAGCGGACCAGCGAGCTCCAGGCCGCCCGGGAGCTGGCCGAATCGGCCAACCTGGCCAAGAGCGAGTTCCTGGCCACCATGAGCCACGAGCTCCGCACGCCGCTCAATGCCGTCATCGGCTTCACCGACGTCCTCCTGTCCCGCACTTACGGCCAGGTGACCGACATCCAGGCTGAATTCCTCGGCTACGTCCTCCAGTCCAGCCGCCACCTCCTGTCGCTCATCAACGACATCCTCGACCTCTCCAAGATCGAAGCCGAGCGGATGGAGCTGGAACCGGCGGACGTGGACATCCGGCAGCTCGCCTCCGGCAGCCTCGTCATGGTGCGGGAGCGTGCCCAGCAGCACCGCATCCGGCTGACGGAAGAGGTGGCGCCCGACGTGCCCCCGACCATCACGGCGGACGAGCGGAAGCTGAAGCAGATCGTGTTCAACCTGCTGGCGAACGCGGTTAAATTCACCCCCGACGGTGGCAGCGTCACCCTGTCAATCGGCCTTCCGCCGGACGAAGAGCGCGAAGGGGGCATCATGATCGCCGTGCAGGACACCGGCATCGGCCTGGCGGCCGGGGACCTGGAGCGGATCTTCGCCCCCTTTGTCCAGGCTGACGGTTCCGCGACCCGCCGCTACGAAGGGACCGGGCTTGGGCTTCCCCTCACCCGGAAGCTGGTGGAACTCCATGGCGGCACCATCCGGGTGGAAAGCCCGGGCCCGGGGCTGGGGAGCACCTTCAGGGTCATTCTTCCCCCTTCCCTGCCGCCCGCGCCCAGTGAGGCCCCATGACCCGTCAGCGCACCATCCTCATCGTGGACGACAACTTCATGAACCGCCGGCTCGTGGCGGCCATGCTCAACGGCACTCCCTACCGGCTGGTGGAAAGGGACAGCGGCCGCGACGGGCTCGACTACGCCCTGAGCCACCGGGAGGAACTGGACCTGGTCCTGCTCGACATCGGCATGCCCGACATCTCCGGCACCGAGGTCTGCCGCTCCATCCGGGACCATGAGGCCAGGGATCGCCGTCTGCCGGTCATCGCCTACACGGCCCACGCCATGGGCGAGGAGCGCCGCTCATTCCTCAACGCGGGGTTCGACGACATTCTCATCAAACCGATCACCCGCACTGAATTCCTTGCCGTTCTGGAGAAGCATCTGAACTGACACTCCGTCCCGCCTGGGCCGGACACCACGGGAGCAGCCATGAAAATCCTCATTGTTGAAGACGACCCTGCAAGCCGCCGCCTGATGCTGGCCTACCTGGAGCCGCTGGGCCGGTGCACCGAGGCCGCCGACGGCCACGAAGCCCTTTCCGCCTTCACCTGGGCCCACGAGTTGGGCGAACCCTTCGACCTCATTTGCCTCGACATCATGATGCCCTCCATGACCGGGCACGAAGTGCTCAAAACCATCCGCCACTTCGAGGAAGAGCGGGAGATCATCTCCCCCGTCAAGGTCATCATGACCACGGCCCTCAAGGATCGGGACAACGTCATGGCAGCCTTCTGCAACCAGTGCGAGGCCTACCTCGTGAAACCCCTCGAACGGGAGAAACTGCTGGAGCAGATCCAGACCCTGGGGCTGACCACGGCGGGCTGACCATTGCGGGATTTCCCGTTCGCCGTGCCTCGGCTCCTGTGGTAAGCTTGCCTGAAAACGGCCGGATACCGGCCAAGGGGACTCCATGCGGCGGGAAATGTGCGATGAAGTGCGGATACTGCAGGAGCGGTTCGATGGGGCGATCCGGCGCTGGATCGACGGCTACGCAAGAGGGGGCGGACGGATTCATTGCGCCAGGGGCTGCAGTGCCTGCTGTTCCCTGACCGTCAATTGCACCTTCACCGAGGCGGTCCGGACCGCGGACGCCATCACCGATCACCAGGCCGCGGCCGTTGCTGAGCACGTGGCGCGGCTGCGGCAGCTCCTCCCCCGGGCCCGGGACCTCACCGACTGGCTGCGCCTCCATCGGCGGGAGGCGGGCTACTGCCCCTTCCTGGATAACAATGGGGCCTGCGGCGTCTATGCCGTCCGCCCCTTCTCCTGCCGGGCACTCCTGGCCACCCGGGAGAGCCGGTGGTGCGGGGCGGATTTCTCGGAACTCTCCAGCGAGGAAAAACGAGGCTTCGTGGAAGGCCTCGACCGCTCGGTGGTTGCCTTTCCCATGCACTACGTGGCAGCCACCCGGGACCAGGGCGAAGAGCTCGAACAGCGGTCCGCCCTGGCGCTCATGACCCGTTTTTCCTTCTCCCTCTACGGCAGTTTCCCGGTCCTCGTCCACCTTGAGCGGGAACACCGGCTGAGCGACCTCCTCCCCAGGGGGGCGGACGCGGTCCGGCACCTGCTGGAGCGGGAGGGGCTGTCCCACCCCTTCCTCGCCGCCATCCACGACTGACCCGGCACCCCCCTGCGGGAGGTATTCCATGAAACGCGTTCTGCTCCCCCTGCTCATCTGCCCCGCCTGCCTTCCCAAGGAACATCCGCTGGACCTCTCCTGCGGCGGGGAACGGGACGGGGACATCCGGGACGGCACCCTTTCCTGCCGCAGGTGCCGGCGCCGCTACCCCATCCGCGAGGGGGTGGCGGTACTGCTGCCGGAGCCGGAGGAAGGGCCGTCGGGGGGACAGTGGAAATACGAGGAGGCGGCAACGGTGAACTCCTACCTCTGGAGCCATTTTGCCGACTTGACGGGAGATCCGGACGCGGGAACGGCCTACGGCGACTGGGCGGGGTGCCTTGCCACCGGCGGTGAACGGGCATTCGACGCCGGGTGCGCCGTGGGGCGGCTGACCTTCGAGATGGCACAGCGGAGCGAGGTTGCCGTGGGGTGCGACCTGTCCGTCGCCTTCGTGCGCACGGCGCGGCGGCTGGCCGCCGAGGGGAGGATCGACTTCTCGCTCCCCCTGGAGGGGAACCTGCGGGAGGAATTCCGGGTCGAGCTGCCCGGCCACTGGCGGACCGACCGGACCGAATTCGTGGTGGCCGATGCCCTCAGGATCCCCTTTGCGCGGGGCTGCTTCGACCAGGCCGCGGCCCTCAACCTGGTGGACCGGGTCCGCCATCCCCTGGCGCACCTCTACGAGATCAACCGCGTGGCGTCGGCCGCCGGCGCCTCCCTCCTCTTCTCCGACCCCTTTTCCTGGTCCACTGCCAACACCCCCGAGGAGGCATGGCTCGGCGGCACCGCCGCAGGGCCCTACGCGGGCCGGGGAATCGACAACGTCCGCGCTCTCCTGGAGGGAAGGGATGGCATCATCGCCCCCCCCTGGCGCATCGACCGGGAAGGAAGCGTCGACTGGAAGCTCCGCTCCCACCACAACCACTTCGAACTGGTCAGGAGCCGGTTTCTCGCGGCGCTCCGCTGAAAACCGGCGTGCCGGGCCGGCACCCTACCGTCCGAGCCCCATGAGCAGCACGTTGAAAGACCCCATCACGAAGCCCAGCAGGGCACCGAAGAGATTGATGTAGAGAAAGTGCTTCTGCATGATGGCGAGGAGCAGTCCCTCCACCGCCAGGATGTCCAGGGTGTTGATCTTCTCCTCCACCATGCGCGCCACGTCCAGGGCGTCGATCAGGGGCGGGGCCTCCCGCTCCAGCAGGTCCGCCACCTGGCGGTAGACCAACTGGTCCAGGTCGCGCCTGACCTCGGCCGAGATCCGGGCCGACAGTCGGCCCAGGGGGCGATTGAAGAGCCACTCCTCCACCCGGCCGGCCACGATCCGCTCCAGGGTTGTGCGAATACCGGGATCGCGCAGCCTGTCCGTCAGCCACCGCGCCAGGGCCTCTCGCAGCCGGGAGGGGTCACCCTCGGGGGCGAACCGTTCCAGGATGGGACGGGAGGGATCGGTCGCCACCCGCACCAGTTCGCGCTCGGCCAGGGCCAGCAGGAAACCGGCGGTTTCCGGCCGCCGCACCAGAAACAGCGCGCCCCGGCGGATCGACCGGCGCAGGAGCGCCACGCGGCGATAGGGGAGCTGCTCCACCGCGACGGCCAAAGGGCGGTCCAGTATCCGGCCGAGCCCCTGATCCACCATGGCCGCCACCCGCTGGCGGGTCGATTCCTCTCCCAGCCAGTGCACCACCTCGTCGGTCACGCTCCCCACCAGGCCGGGGAAGTACGAGTTGAGCTTCTCCACGCTGATGAATCCCGCCATGAAGCCCAGGGTCCCCTTCAGGTTGGCCAGGTACTGCTGAACCCCGTCCCGCAGCTTGGCCTCGAAGGTATCCCGGATCTCCGGGGAGCGGACGAACTCCGCCACCCGGCCCAGGATGGCCGGCACCGCCTCCCGGGCCTGGGCCGCCGCCAGCTCCACCAGCTCCGGCGGCAGGAGCTCACGCAACGGCCGCTCCGATGCCAGCAGCTCGTCGAGCTTGTCATCCACCAGCCCGGCCACGGCCCGGCTCACCCCCCGCGACTGGAGCAGTGCCGCCAGCGCGCGTCCGGCCCCGGCCCGCACCGCATCGCCCGTCTCCCCCGCGAGGATCCGCTCCAGTTCGCGGGGAAGCACCCGCTCCTCCAGGTCGCGAAGAAACAGGGTCAGCTCCTGGCGAAAATCCTCGCCCTGCAGGTACCCGGCAACGGTCTCGCCGGCCCGGCGGGCCGCCAGGTCGGCCCCATCACGGAGCCAGTTCTCGAACCCTTCCGGCAGGAGGGAGCCCACCGTGCCCAAGTCCCTGTCCAGCAGGGTGTCCAGCTTGCCGCTCACCGCCTCCTGAAGCTCGCGGCGGAAGGAATCCTTGCCCAAAGCCCGGGCCACGTCGGTCCCCGTCACCAGGTGGGTGCCCACCATCCGGCCGATGGTGGCGGCGAACTCGTGGCGGCCCGCCGGAATGACCCCCGGAGTGAGGGGGACGCGAATGCCGAAGACGCGCCATGGCTTCAGGGGCCGGAAGAGCATCCGGATGGCGATGTCGTTGGTTACGTAACCGATGACGGCACCCACCACCGGCGGCGTCACGTAGGGGAGCATGCTTTGGAGCGACATGGGATTACCTGCTTGCAAGGGGATGGGAAACGGCAAGCGCTTCGGGATTCGGTTCACCTGCAAAACGGCAGTCAAAGGCAATAATCACTGACAACTGCATTTTTCAGATTCAACCGGTTCAATAGCACATTGGAGCGACCCGCGCAACACGGGGAACGGGGGAAGAACCAACTCAACCGGCGCCATGGCTGCGGATCGCCTCCAGGAACGGGGCGCCGTAGCGGCCGAGCTTCCGCTCGCCCACCCCATTCACCCGAAGGAGCTCGTCCGGCGTGGCCGGCCGCAGGGACGCCATCTCGGCCAGGGTGGCATCGCTGAAGATGATATACGGGGGAACCTGCTGGTCGTCCGCCAGCCGCTTGCGGAGCGCCCGCAGCTCCTGGAAGAGCCCCTCGTCCCGCTCCGCCGGCGTGGCGGCTCCCGGCCGGCGGGGGGCCTTTTCCTTCTTCGGAGCGGCCATCCGCAGCCGCGGCTTCGCCAGGACCAGGTTCTCCTCGCCCCGCAGCAGCGGCCGGGCCGCAGGGGTCAACTTCAGCACCGAGTAGTTGGCCAGGTCCTGCTCCAGGTATCCCCGGTGGATGAGCTGACGGATGATGCTCCCCCAGGCCTCGGCCGCCAGGCTGGCGCCGATGCCGTAGGTCGAGAGCCGGTCGTGGCCCAGGGCCAGGATGCGTTCACTCCGCGAACCGCGCAGGACGTCGATCACGTGCCCCACGCCGAAGCGCTGTCCCACCCGGTAGACGCAGGAAAGGGCCTTGCGGGCCTCTTCGGTGGCGTCGAAGGTCTCGGGCGGATCGAGACAGAGGTCGCAGTTGCCGCAAGGTTCCTCCAGCCGCTCGCCGAAGTAGCCGAGCAGGGCCCGGCGCCGGCAGACGAGCGCCTCGGCGAACCCCACCATGGCGTTCAACTTGTGCAGCTCGATCCTGACCTGCTCGGGGTTCCCCCCCGACTCGATGAGGGAGCGGGAGACCGGGATGTCGCCGTAGCCGAAGAGGAGCAGCGCCTCGGCCGGGAGCCCGTCGCGGCCGGCCCGGCCGGTTTCCTGGTAGTAACTCTCGATATTCTTGGGCAGGTCGTAGTGGACCACGAACCGGACGTTGGGCTTGTCGATCC
This sequence comes from Geobacter sp. PheSNFMC, assembly GCF_059620965.1. NCBI lineage: Bacteria > Pseudomonadati > Thermodesulfobacteriota > Desulfuromonadia > Geobacterales > Geobacteraceae > Geobacter > Geobacter sp. PheSNFMC. Next base: position 13,287 of record NZ_JCAMRN010000005.1, on the reverse strand, counting down.
CCATGCCGAAGGCCACCGTGGCCACCACCACCCGGATGTCGTCCCGCAGGAACGCATCCTGGACCCGGCTCCGCTCCGCGTCGGCGAGCCCTGCGTGGTAGGCTGCCGCCTCCACCCCGGCTACCCGGAGCTTCTCCGCCACTTCTTCCACCCGCTTGCGGGAAAGGCAGTAGACGATACCCGCCTCCCGGGGGCGCGTCGCCAGGAACTCCTCCAACTGCCGGAACGGCTTCTGCTTCTCCAGGACGCTGTACCTGATGTTGGGCCGGTCAAAGCCGGTCACGTAGATCTCGGCGCCCCGAAGCCCCAGCCGCGCCACGATGTCGCCCCGGGTCTGGACATCGGCAGTGGCGGTCAGGGCGATCATCGGCACGGTCGGGAACAGCCCCCGCAACCGTCCCAGCTCCACGTATTCGGGGCGGAAATCGTGCCCCCACTGGGAGACGCAGTGGGCCTCGTCAATGGCGAAGAGCGCCAGGGGCACCTCCCGCAGCCGTTCCAGGAAGGCATCGGTCATGAGCCGTTCCGGGGCCACGTAGAGGAGGTCCAGCTCGCCGCCATGGAGCCGGCCGAGCACTTGGCGCGACTCGCGCTCGCCCAGGGTCGAGTTGTAGCAGGCCGCTGCCACGCCGTTTTCGCGCAGGGCGTCAACCTGATCCTTCATGAGGGAGATGAGGGGTGAGACCACGATCCCCACGCCGGGCCGCACCAGGGAGGGGATCTGGTAACAGAGGGACTTGCCCCCGCCGGTGGGCATCAGGACGAAGGTATCGCCCCCGCGCGCCACCCGGTCCACGATCTCCTCCTGGAAGGGGCGAAAGGACCGATAGCCGAAAACGCTCCGGAGGACGGCGAGGGTTTCATGCCCCATGGTCAGAGTTCCCGCACGACCCGGAAGCCCAGGTAGACGTAGCGGCCGTCCTGGGCGCCCCGCCCCCGGGCCGAGGAGCGGATATAGCGGGGCTTGCTGCCGAAGGAGCCCCCCCGCTGGACCCGGCGGGAATCCTCGCCGCCGATCCAGGGGGTGCCGTCCGCGGGTGCGCCGTCGTAGCTCTCGTGCCACGTGTCGACGCACCACTCCCACACGTTGCCGGCGGTGTCGAACATGCCGTAGGGATTGGGCGCGAAGGAACCCACCGGCGCCGTGCTCTTCTTGTCCCACCGGCTGCCGCACCCCTTGCAGTTGGCCTTGTTCTTCCCGGCCGTGCCGCCCCACCAGTAGGGGGTGTCCGTGCCCCCACGGGCCGCATACTCCCACTCGGCCTCGCTCGGCAGGCGGTAGCGGTGCCCGGTCTGGTCGGACAGCCACTTGGCGTATGCCACCGCATCGTCCCAGGACACATTCATGGCCGGCTTGCTGCCCCGCCCCCAGTTGCGGGACAGGGGGCCGAACCAGCGGCGGCCGTCCTTTGGCTTTTCGCGGCCCGTGGCTTCGCAGAACCGATCATACTCGGCAAAGGTCACCTCATACACCCCGATGGCAAAGGCGCGGGAAATGGTCACCTCATGGACCGGCTTCTCGTCCGGGTCACCACCGCCGAAGATTGCCCCCATGCGGAAGCGACCCGGTGGAATCACCACCATGGCCGGACCGGGCGAGCCGTCGGTCAGCCGGTCGCGAAAGCTTGTCCCTGCGACCGAACTCCCGACTGCCGCTGGTGAATGAGCCCCGGAAGCAGCGCCGGTAGATTCCGTTATGTAACTAAAACCGAGTACCACCACTGCCGTAAAATATGCGACACGGACCATCCTCATGCATCACCCTCCGAAGACCCTGAAGCCACGAACTGCACATTGTACGCACAGTCCCCGCAAAAGACAACCCAGGCCGGCAGGCCGCCTTGTGCTGCCTGCCGGCTTTTCGCTGCCGCGGCAGTTAGCCTGGATTAATTTGTATCGTGCAATCGGCATGCCTGTCAACCCGCTTCCAATGCCGGTGCTCAGTCGGAGTTCCAGCTATTTCAAAGTGTTTGAGTATCAGAATTTTTGTATTGTTTTTTAAGCACTTGCGTGTTACATACAGAGCACCACAAACGACTGGAGGAGATACCGTGACCGGCCCCCGCGAAGCATTCCGCTCCTTTCAGGTCGCACGCAAGGATATCGCCTACCTTCACTTTGTCCTGGAGTCCTACGAAGGCCTCGCAGTACTCAGTTCTGCCGACCGGTCGAGCGGAACCGTCACGGTACGATACCCCAGCGATTTAGCGGAAACCGTCAATGAACTTTTAACAGCACTCGGCACTGAAATTGCTTTGAAAAAGGTGCAGGGTGACGGGAAACAAGAGACATGCTCGACCAGATGAACCTCTCCGCCATCCTCCGTCAAGCCCTTGTGGGCGGTGGTGAATTCGCGGAGATTTACTTCGAAGAAGGCTCCACCACCGCAGTCCTCTGCGAGGACGGAAACATCGAGAAAGTCCTCGCCGGAACGGACCGCGGGGTGGGGATCCGGGTCATTTCCGATCTCCGGACCGCCTACGCGTACACCAACGAGGTGACCGGCACGGCCCTCATGGAACTGGCCACAACGGTGAGCAGGGCAGTCCGGGGCAAGGTCTTTGAGCAGGCCATCGCACTGAAACCGAGGGAAGTGGGGGCAGGATTCCCCATAGAAATTACGCCGGATGGCGTAACCCTCCATGAAAAAATTGCACTGGTGGAGAGAGGCAACAAGGCTGCCCGCGACATCAGTGAAACAATTCGGCAAGTTACGATTGCCTATCGTGACAGCCACGTGAAATGCCAGATCGTCAATTCACTGGGCGACTTCATCGAGACCAACCGAACGGGGACTCTGTACCTGGCCCAGGTGGTTGCCGCCGGCGCGGACGTGATCCAGACCGGCTATGAAGCAACGGGGAAATTCATGGGTCACGAGATCTTCCGGGAGCGCCCCCCCGAGGAGATCGCCCGTGCCGCCGCCCGCCGGGCGGTCATGATGCTCGGCGCCCGCAAGGCGCCGGGGGGGCTGATGCCGGTGGTGCTCTCGTCCGAGGCCGGCGGCACCATGGTGCACGAGGCCATCGGCCACGGCCTAGAGGCAGACCTGGCCGGCAACGGCCTGTCGGTCTACACGGGCAAGGTGGGGCAACAGGTGGCATCGCCCCTGGTAACGGTGATCGACGACGCCACCATCCCCAACGCGCGGGGCTCGTTCTCCTTCGACGACGAGGGGACCCCGGCCCGGCGCACGGTGCTGGTGGAAAACGGCATCCTGAAGGGGTATCTCTACGACCGGCTGTCCGCCATGAAGGACGGCTGCACCTCCACGGGCAACGGCAGGCGCGAGGGATACCACACCAAGCCCATTGTCCGGATGACCAACACCCTCATCGCCCCGGGCGAGTCGGACCCGGAGGAGATCGTGCGGGGGGTCGGCCGGGGACTTTTCGTCCGCAAGATGGGCGGCGGACAGGTGAATACGGTAAACGGCGACTTCGTGTTCGAAGTCACCGAAGGATATCTTATTGAAAATGGAGCCATCGGGGAACCGGTCAGGGGAGCCACCCTCACCGGGAATGGCCCGGACATTCTCAAGAAGATCGTCAAGGTCGGCAACGATCTCGGCTTCGGCATCGGGACCTGCGGCAAGGACGGTCAGGGAGTGCCGGTCTCCGATGCCCAACCCACGCTTCTCATCGACGAAATAACGGTGGGTGGCGCGGCATGATGCACTTGGCAGCGATGGACGGCGCCAGACGATGTTTCAGGAGGAAAGGATTTACCTCCCGCTCCGTCACCGGAGGGGAAGGGCCACGGATGGCTCGCGTCGCGAGGACCGTTTCCATGAGGAGGAAAGCGCACTACGCCCGGAATTGAAGTAGCAGATCCCCTGCGTAGCGCCTTTGATTTTCCCGAGGAAACAACCGTGCCCCATGTGAACCTGACGACAATTCAGCCGGTGGAACTGCTTGAGGCCCTCAAGGCACACCAGTTCCTGGCCCCCTACCACCTGACCTTCTGCTGTGACCAGGACGGTGGGGGGCTGCGCTACAAGTCCAGGTTCACGGCCTGCGGGTCGCCGCGCCAGCACCACTTCTGCACGAACTCCTGCCTGCTGGCCCTGGAAGACGCGGTCGGCCGCGCGATTGCCGGCAACCGGCCGGTAGTGTTCCAGTGCAGCGTCGGTCTCCTCAACTTCGCCGTCCCACTCCGGGCCGGCGACATCCCCTTTACCTGCCTGATCGGCGGCGGAGTCCGCGACAGGACCATCGACCTCGCCCGCATGGAGTCGCTTGCCGCCGACGATGGCATGGACGCCTTCGCCCTGCTGGCCGAGATCGAGGAATTGCCCGTTGCCACCGTCGATGAAGTCGAGGAGGTGGCGCGCAAGGTACAGGAACTGGTCCCCTCCCTGCTGGCCCGCAACCTCCACAGCCAGATCTTCGAGAAGACCATGCAGCGGCTCACCGCCATATCCGGAATCTCCACCGGCATCGACTCGGCGGATTCAGTCTGCGACCTCATGGGCCTCATCAGCGAAACCCTCGGCGTCCTCTTCGACATCTCCAAGATCGCCGTGCTCATCCCCCAAAACGGCCCCACTTCGCCCTACACCGTCAAGGGGATCTGGGGGCTCCCCCGGGATCTGGGCGCGATTTCCGGACCCAAGGCGCTGGGCATATTCCCCAGGGACCGGGCGGGCAGCATCGTCCTGCAGGAAGACGAATGCCGTTCGCTCTTCCCGGGCCTGGACGTGAGCCAAGCCACCTGCCTCCGCCTGACCTCGGGCCAGACCATCCACGGCATCCTGGTCCTCTTCGACGCCAGCATTCCGCCCCGGGAAGAACTGCTGGTCTCCCTGGTGACCGGCAAGGCGGCGACCCAACTGGCGCGGATGCGGGAGAAGGAAAAATACTCATCCGAGATCGTCCAGGCCCGGGAGCTCCTCACCATGTTCAGCGCCCTGTCGCGGACCGAGGGCAAGGACCGGCTCAACGAACAGATTCTCGGCATGGCCGCCGACCTGGTGGACGCCTCCTGCGGCTCGCTCATGTTCATCGACGAAAGCGGCGCCCAGCTCAGGATCGAGTCGGCCCTCGGCATGAACCTCCACTTGGCCCAGAGCATGGTGGTCCAGGTGGGAACCGGCATTGCCGGCAAGGTGGCCGCCAGCGGCAACCCGCTGCTGGTGAACGACATCGAGAAGGACCGCCGGGTCGGCACCCCCAACCGCCCCCGCTTCAAGACCAAGTCGTTCGTGAGCATCCCCATCAAGCTGCGGGAGGACACCATCGGCGTGCTCAACCTCTCGGACAAGAAGAACCAGGGGATCTTCACCGACGCCGATCTGAAGATACTGATCACCTTCACGGATCATGCATCCATCATGATCGAGCGCGCCCTCTCCATCGAGCGGGCCGACATCCTGGAGCAGCTCTCCATCACCGACCACCTGACCGGCCTCTACAACCGCCGCTTCCTCAAGCGGCGCATGGAGGAAGAACTGGCCCGCAGCATCCGCCACAACCTGAACCTGACCGTGATACTCATCGACCTGGACCACTTCAAGATCTACAACGATCTCTGCGGACACCTGGCCGGCGACCGGGCGCTCAAGAGAACGGCCAAGATCATCAGCGAAACCGCCCGGCAGATGGACGTGGTCACCCGCTTCGGCGGTGAGGAGTTCTGCATCATCCTGCCGGGAACCTCCAAGAAGGAGTCCATCTTCGTGGCCGAACGGATCCGGCGCGAGATCGAAGGCGAAGGGTTTCCCCACGAGGAGAATCTCCCCCAGGGGCGGCTCACCGCCAGCCTCGGCATCGCCTCCTTCCCCGAGGACGGCAGCACCGAGGCCTCGCTCGTCAAGGCGGCCGACGTGGCCCTCTACCGGGCCAAGTCCGAAGGGCGGAACCGGGTGATCATCGCGGGAAACTCAGCCGGCCACCAGGAACACAACGTCCATTTCAAATCCGTGCTCAACCTGTCATGAAAAAGGCCGCCCGAATCGGGCGGCCTTTTTCATGCGACATCATTCAGGCAGGGGAGTCTTAGGGTTTGTCCGTAAATAACGTTCCAGAGGATCGCGCCCGGATGTATGACCGATTTGGCCGGACTGATTGAGCAAAACCGCAGGCGTAGCAGGGCTACGTCGAGGATTGTGCGATTGAGGGCCGGTCAAAGATGGCGTGAAGACGGAATGCGAGCTTGGAATGATTATTTCCGAACAAGCTCTTATTCGATCACCGAGGCTTTGGTAATGAACACGGCCTCCACCGGCACATCCGAGTGGCCCGCCCTGTTGCCGGTCTTCACCCCGGCAATGGCGTCCACCACATCCATCCCCTCCACGACCTGACCGAACACGGCATAGCCGAAGAGATCGGGCGTCTTGCCCCGGTTATCGAGAAACGCGTTGTCCACCAGGTTGACGAAGAACTGGGACGTGGCGCTGTCGACCACCGCGGTCCGGGCCATGGCCAGGGTTCCCCGCTTATTGGAGAGGCCGTTGGTCGCCTCGTTCTTGATGGCGAACTTGGTCTTCCGGGGTTGCATGTTTTCGTCCATCCCGCCCCCCTGGATCATGAATCCCTTGATGACCCGGTGGAAGATGAGGCCGTCATAGTAGCCGTCCTTCACGTAGGAGATGAAGTTGCGGGCGGAAATCGGCGCCTTGTCCCTGAACAGTTCGACGATGATGTTCCCCTGGGAGGTCTCAAGCATGACCCGGGGGTTCTGTTCTTCGCTCATGGCATGCTCCTTTCATATGCACTGATGACAACGTGAGGCTCAAGGTGTACCACAAAAGGCGGACGGCGAACACCCTTTTCTCGGCTTGCATCGTCCGTCAAATCAAGTATAAGGGTAGATGTGTTTCGATTCGAAGCCGCACCTTTTTACGCCAGGAGGCAGTAATGAAATCAACCGGACCCATCATGCTGACGCTTACCCTGCTGCTTGCCGCAAGCACCGCCATGGCCACCCCCGACAAGGTCGACGAGATGACCCGCGCCACGGAGCTCATGGTCCAGCACCACAAGGGAATGGTACGAAGCGAGCCGGAACGGGCCATGGTGGGCGAGCCGGCCCCGGCATTTTCCCTGGAGGCGGTGGTCAACAAGGAGTTCAAGCGGGTCAACCTGGCCGACTACCGGGGCAAGTGGGTAGTCCTCTTCTTCTACCCCGGCGACTTCACCTTTGTCTGCCCCACCGAGATCAGGGGCTTCAACGCCGCCGTGGACCGGTTCACGGAGCTGAACGCCGTCGTGCTCGGCGCCTCAGTGGACAGCAAGTTCTCGCACCTGGCCTGGATCAACCGGGGCGACCTGGGCGACCTCTCGTTCCCGCTGCTGGCCGACAACAAAAAGGAAGCCACCATCCGCTACGGCATCCTGGACGAAAAGGAAGGGGTGGCGCTGCGGGGGCTCTTCATCATCGATCCCAACGGCATCCTCCAGTATCAGGTGGTCCAGAGCCCCTCGGTGGGACGGAGCGTGGAAGAGACCATCCGGGTCCTGGAGGCGCTCCAGACCGGCGAACTCTGCCCCCTGGGCTGGAAGCCGGGCGAGAAAACCATCAAGAAGTAGTCCATTCTGAAACCGGCAGCGAACACCGGTTCACTCCTGCTGAAGCATCGACCGCATCCGGGCAAAGAAATCCTGGGCCAGGGCCTCCGCCTCTTCTTGGGTGGAGGCTTTTTTCACGCTCCCTTCGTGGACCTGCAGAAGCCGCCCGGGTATCTCCTCCAGAAACCGGCTCGGCTGCCGCTCCTGGAGCTTGCCGTACTTCTTCCGGTTCAGGCACCGGGTGATGGTCAGGTGCCGGCGAGCCCTGGTGATCCCCACGTAGCAGAGACGCCGCTCCTCGTCAATGGGCATCCCCTCCTCCACCGTCCTCTTGTGGGGCAGGATCTCCTCCTCGAATCCCACCAGGAACACGCAGGAAAACTCCAACCCCTTGCTTGAGTGGAGCGACATGAGGGTGACTGCGTCCCTGCCGTGCTCCTTCTTGTCCTTGCCGGCGAAGCGGTCCTCGTCCATGAGGGAGACCTTTTCCAGGAAACCCGACAGGGTGGCGCCGGGAATCCGCTCCTCGAACGAGGCCAGGGAGTTGATGACCTCGGCCACGTTCTCCACCTTGCGCCGGGCCGTGGCCGGGTCCTCGATGGTCCGGTAGAGTTCCTCCTCCAGCCCGAGCCGGTCGAACAACCCCTTCACCCGTCCCGGCAGGTTGCCGGCATGGCGGAAATCGCGCACCGACTCCTCCACCAGCCGGTGGAAGGCCAACACCTTTTCCCGCACCGCCCCCGTGACCCCCTCGATCTCCTCCACCCGGCCGAAGGCCTCCAGCAGCGGGCAGTCATGCTCCAGGGACCACTGGTTGATCTTCAGGACCGTGCCGTCGCCAATCCCCCGGCGCGGAAAGTTGACGATCCGCAGGAGCGACTGCTCGTCCCGGGGATTGTCGATCACCTTCAGGTACGAGAGGGCGTCCTTCACCTCCTTGCGCTCGTAGAACTGCATACCCCCCACCAGCACGTAGGGGATGTCCTCGAAGCGGAGCTGCTCCTCGAAGGCCCGGCTCTGGGAGTTGGTCCGGTAGAGGATGGCGAAGTCGCCGAAGGAGAGATTGTGCCGGTAGCGCTCCATCTGGAGCCGTTCCACCACCTGGGTGGCCTCATCCTCGTCGTCCTGGGCGATGACCAGGTCGATGGGACGGCCCTCGCCCGCGTCGGTCCAGAGGCGCTTCTCCGTGCGCACGCTGTTGTTCCTGATCACGTGGTTGGCCGCCTCCAGGATGGTGCCGGTGGAGCGGTAGTTCTGCTCCAGTTTCACCACCCGGCAGCCGGGGTAGTCCTTCTCGAAGGCGAGGATGTTCCCCACGTCGGCGCCGCGCCAGCCGTAGATGGACTGGTCGTCGTCCCCCACCACGCAGAGGTTACGGTATTTTTTCGCCAGCAGCGACACGAACAGGTACTGGGAGGCGTTGGTGTCCTGGTACTCGTCCACCATGATGTAGCGGAACCGCTCCTGCCAGTGGTCCAGGACCTCCGGCTGCTCCTGCAGGAGCCGGACGGTCAGCATGATGATGTCGTCGAAGTCGATGGCGTTGCAGGCCATGAGCAGCCGCTGGTAGCGGGGGTAGATCGTGGCGGCCAGCAGCTCGTCCGGGTCGTTCAGGCGGGGCTGCACCCGGTCGGGGGGAATCAGCCGGTTCTTCCAGCCGGAGATGCGCCAGAGGATCCCTTCGGTGTCCACCTTGCGGCCGTCGTCGCTCACCTCGCGCAGGGCCTGGCGCACCAGCCCCAGCTGGTCAGACGTGGTGTAGATGCCGAAGTTCCTCTTGTAGCCCAGCCGTTCGATATCGCGCCGCAGGATGCGCACCCCCAGGGAGTGGAAGGTGGAGACGATCATCCCCTTGGTGCGGCCGCGGCCCACCAGCTCACGCACCCGCTCCTTCATCTCTCCCGCCGCCTTGTTGGTAAAGGTGACGGCCAGGATGCTCTCGGGCGCAACCTTCCTGTGGAGGACCAGGTGACCGATCCGGCAGGTGATGACCCGGGTCTTGCCCGAGCCGGCCCCGGCCAGGACCAGGAGCGGGCCTTCGGTACAGTCGACCGCCTCCCGCTGGGGAGGGTTGAGGGTGGAAAGATCAAGCATGTGCGTGCCTCGGGATGCGAAACGAAAAGAGCCGGGCGCTCGTGCCCGGCCGCATCAGTGATAGCAGAACAGGGGTGGGGAAATCAAGACAGCGATATTCGTGCCAGGGCACGTTACCCTGCTCGATCGCCCCACAGTGGCGCGCGCAGTGCTCCCGCGGAGCCGGCATGGTGACGCGTGACGGTGTGCGGAGCGGGAGCCCCGCACGCTGCGGCACCAGATCAGCGGACGATCAACCGGTCAACGGTCACCGCCCCTCTGGCAAGGGTCAGGCTCCCCTGCAGGGTGGTGTAGCCGGTGGCGGAGGTGAAGAAGGCGTCATAGCCTCCCTGCAGGGTGAACCGGACGGCGCGGCTCAGCAGCAGTTGTTCCGTGAACAGGCTCGCCGTGGCCATGACCACGCCCTCCTCCCGGACAATGTCGAAGCCGTTCTGAAGCATTGGATACTGCACATTGTCCACCAGTACCGGATACACAAATTCAGCCACCGGCGTATAGACAGCCGAGGCGTTGTTGCCCGGGGCGGGATCGTTGGTGAAACCGGCCGCCTGGAAGGTGTTGATCAGGGTGCCCGCCAGCGTGGGGGTGAGCACGATGGCGTAGGAGACGCTCCCCCCCACCGCCAGGGTTCCGACGTTGCACGTAACGGTGCTGCCTGACAGGGCGCACCCCGGGGAAGCGGACACAAAGGAGGCCCCCGCAGGGATCGGGTCGGTCACCGTTACCTCGGTTGCCGTCTCCGGGCCGTAGTTGATGACACTCACCGTATAGATTACCGGTTCCCCCACGAAGGTCGTCGACGGTGCCCCCGAGGCGGCGACGGCAATATCTGCCGTGGCCGACGGGGTAAAGTTCCGGTTCAGGACAATGCGCCCCGTGACCCCGTTCCGGCCGTCCACGGCAATCCGGTATACCTGCCCTGCCCGGGCCGCGAAGGTGAGCCCGCTGGCGCCGCCGGCACTGCCGTCGTTGTCGTTGGCAGCCACCGGCGCCAGGCTGCCCACGCTCTCGCCGGTGTAGACCGCCAGCAGGGTATCGAAGGAACTGCCGTGGGTATCCAGGGACAGGGTCCCGTTGGCCTGGCCCTGCCAGGTCCACCAGACCGAGGCGCCCCCGGCTACCCCCGCGTGGACGGGCTCGCCGGGCTCCCGGGTAGCGTTCAGGTTGACGCCGGTGGTCTGGCCAGCAGTGGCGGGCAGGGCCTGGGCGGCGGAAAAGAGGTCGTTGGCGGGCGGGCCGATGGCCGCTGCCACATTGATGCGCGGCGTCGTCACCCCGTTCCGGGAATCGGTCACCGGCTTGCCCGTGGAGGTGAGGCGTGTCCGGATCGCATCGAGGGATTCCGCCGGGAAGGCCGACCGGAGCACTGCCACGGCCCCCGCCACGTGGGGAGTCGCCTGGGAGGTGCCGGCCATGGTTTCCCCGGCCGCGGTGATGATGGCTCCCGGGGCCAGCAGGGTAAGAAAATATGCGCTGTTGGAAAAACAGGCCACCTTGTCGGGAGCGGCGGCTTCCGTACAGGTCGTCCCATGGAACGTCCCATAAAAGGAGTCGTGGACCGCGCCCACCGAGATGACGCCCGGGATGCATGCCGGCGCCACAATGGCGCTTGTATTCCCGTCGTTCCCCGAAGCAGCCACGGGAATGATTCCCGCCGACCGTACCTGGGTCACCAGGGCATTGTAGGGGGTATTGGTGCAGGGCGAGGTGAATAATCCACCCCCCAGGCTCATGTTGATGGCCGCGATGTTATAGGCGTCGCGGTTCGCGATTGCCCAGTTGGCGGCCTCGATGATGTCCGCATCATAGGCGAGATTCTGGGTAAAGACGTCGATGGCGATGATGCGGGTATCAGGGGCCACCCCCAGGACAATGGCGGCCACGTTGGTGCCATGATAGTAGGAGGTGGGGTCGTCCAGTTGAAAATCCTCGGGCGCCGTATCTAAGGAGACTATAACCTTGCACCCGGCCGGCGTGCCCGGCGCGGTGCAGGAGCCGAAGGCCGGGCGGGTGTAGTCGACCCCCGTGTCGAAGACCGCCACCGACGTGCCGATGCCCCTGAAACCGGCAGCCGCAGCCGGGGGCTGCCCAATGAGGGGAAGGCTCTCGGTGAGCTGGAGCTGCCGGGCTTCGTTGGGAAAGACCCCTATCACCTCGGCGCGGGCCGCCAGCCGTTCCAGGGCCCGGGCCGATCCCACCCGCGCGGAGAGGAGCGGCAGGTGGCTGTACTCCCTGACCACCTCCACCTGCTCTCCCGCCAGGGAAGCGGCAAGGCGCCCCTTCATCTCGCCGTACCGCGCCGCCTTCAGCGCGAGCCGCCGGCGAACCGCCTCCCGCCCGTCGGCCGGGGATGCGGCGTGCGCCCGGATGCCCGCCAGCTCGGCCTCCACCGGGCCGTCATCCAGCAGAACGATCAGATCCCGGGACTCGCCCCGCGCCAGGGCGGCCCCCACCTCGGCGGGCACCTTCGACCCCGCAGCCGGCGCGGCCCATGCCGGCGCCGTCGCCATTGCCAGCAGGACCGGCAGAAACCGGCACGCCACGCGCACGCATCCCCATACTCCGTGTTTCACGGCATCCCCTTCCCGCGGCAGGAGGAATGCTACCCGCGGTCCCTGCCCTGCATCCTGAGCCTCCACTATAGCAGATACCGGCCTGAAACCGCGAGGTCCCAATGCCCCGCCCCGGCCGGGAGCGCAAATTGCCATCCGGCGGCCGCTGTGCTATAAGCTCCTCTATCCCCACGCCACGGAGCAGCCATGGACAAGCAGACCGCAGCGGGCCGCATCGCCGCCCTCCGCACCGAACTGGAGCGCCACAACCGCCTCTACTACGTGGAAGACCGCCCCGAGATCACCGACGCCGAATACGATCTCCTCTTCCGCGAGCTGGTGGACCTGGAAACGCGGTTCCCCGACCTGGCCGCCCCCGACTCCCCGACGCAACGGGTGGGCGGCGCGCCCTTGGACAAGTTCGAGCAGGTCACCCACCGCATCCCCATGCTCTCCCTGGAAAACGCCTTTACGGACGCCGAGATCGCCGACTTCGACGACCGGGTCAAACGCTTCCTGGGGCTCCACGGCGACGTGGAGATCGATTACGTCTGCGAACCCAAGATGGACGGGCTTGCCGTGGAACTGGTCTACGAACGCGGCGTCCTCACCGTCGGCGCTACCAGGGGCGACGGCGTGGTGGGGGAGAACGTCACCCACAACCTGAAGACCGTCCGGGACATCCCCCTCAGGCTCCGGTGCGAGCAGCCGCCGGAATTGCTGGAGGTGCGGGGCGAGGTCTACCTCCCCCTGGCCCCGTTCCAGCGGCTGAACGCCCAGCGGGAGGAGGAGGGCGAGCCCCCCTTTGCCAACCCCCGCAACGCCGCGGCCGGCTCCATCCGCCAGTTGGACTCCCGGATCACGGCCCGGCGGCCCCTGGCCATCTTCTGCTACGCGCCGGGCGAAGTCCGGGGCGCCTCCTTCGCGGCACAGACCGAATTCCTCGACCGGATCGGCCAATGGGGCCTGCCGGTCAATCCCCTGATCCGGCCGGTCAAGGGAGTGGCGGAGATCCTCGCCTACTACCGGGAGATGACCGAACGCCGCGACTCCCTCCCCTACGAGATCGACGGCGTGGTGGTCAAGGTGGATTCCTTTGCCCTCCAGCGGGAGTTGGGCGAAAAGAGCCG
>NZ_JCAMRN010000004.1:0-72503 GCF_059620965.1 Geobacter sp. PheSNFMC | reverse complement strand
GCGGGGCAGGTGATTGTGTCGAGCAGCGTGGACATGCGTTACCTCCCGGCCGAGGGCAAAGGGAATCCTTCGCCTTCGGCCTCAGTTCACCGGGCATACCCGTTGGCGCGGAACCACTCCACGGCCCTGCGCAGGGCATCCACGGCGGGACGGCGTTGGAGCCCCAGCTCCTCCGTCGCCTTGGACGATTCGAAGAACATGAATTTTTTGGCCATCTGCACCCCTGCCAGCGGGATGAGCGGCTCTTTACCCGTGAGCCTGGCCAGGGCCTCGTTCACGTAAGCGGCCATGAGGATCGGGGCGTGGGGGAGACGCACCCTGGGCGCCGGAATCCCCGTGAGCGTGGCCAGCAGGGCGAAGATCTCCCGCAGGGTCAGGTTCTCGTGCCCCAGGATGTACTTTTCGCCGACCCGGCCGTGCCGCGCCGCCAGCAGGTGTCCCCGGGCACAGTCCTCCACGTCGATGATATTGAGGCCGGTGTCCAGGTAGGCGGGCATCTTCCGGTTCAGGAAGTCGACGATGATCTTGCCCGTGGGGGTCGGTTTCACGTCGTGGGGGCCCACCGGCGTGGAGGGATTCACGATCACCAGCGGGAGGCCCCGGGCGATGAACGCCTCCGCTTCCCGCTCGGCCAGGAACTTGCTCTTTTTATAGTGGCCGACCATGTCGGCGAAGGTGACCGGCGTCGTCTCGGTGCCGGGGGTGCCGTTGCCGGGGTTGCCGAGGGTCCCCACGCTGCTGGTGTAGACCACCCTGGCGATGCCGCGCCGCAGGGCCGCCTCCAGGATGTTGCGGGTGCCGTCCACGTTGGCCGCATACATGGCTGCCGGCGTGCGGGTCCAGAGCCGGTAGTCGGCGGCGGCGTGATAGAGAACCTCGCAGCCGGCAAGACCGTGTTCCAGCGCCTGCCGGTCCCGGAGATCCCCTTCGCAGATCTCCACGTCGAGCCCCGCGAGGTTTCGGCGGTCAGAACCCGGGCGGGCAAGCACCCGCACGTGGCAGCCGTCCTTCAGCAATTCCCGGACGATGCTCGCCCCTATGAAACCGGTCGCGCCGGTGACGAAAACCTTCATAGTGCCTTCAAAACTGATGTAGGGGCGGTTGGTGAACCGCCCCTACGCGTAATCCACTTACTTGTCGAGGCTGTCAGAGCCCTTTGTCCGCAAGCGCCCGGTAGCGTCCCAGCGCCATGAGCGGGAAACAGTTCCGGTAGATGTGGTACTTGATCATAAAAAACTTCGGGAAGCCCGTGCCGGTGAAGGCGTCCTCGTCCCAGGTCCCGTCGGGCTTCTGGGTGTCGAGGAGGTACTGGACGCCCCGCACCACGGACGAGCTTGCCACCTCGCCTGCGGCAAGGAGCGTGAGAAGGGCCCATCCGGTCTGTGACGCCGTGCTGGGGCCGGTGCCGGCCAACCGGGGATCGATGTACGACTCGCAGCATTCGCCCCAGCCGCCGTCCTCGTTCTGGTGCGACATGAGCCATTCCACTGCCTTGCGGATCCAGGGCTGGCTCATGTCTTCGCCAAAGGCGGCAAGGCCGGACATGACCGACCAGGTCCCGTAGATGTAGTTGACCCCCCAGCGTCCCCACCAGGGGCCCTCCGGTTCCTGGGTCTCGCGGATGAACTTCAGCGCCCTGACCCCTGCGGGGTGGTCCTTGGGGTAGCCGTAGGTCCCCATGAGCTCCAGCATGCGGCCGGTCAGGTCTGCCGTGGGGGGGTCGATGAGGGCCTCCAGGTCGGCAAAGGGGATCTTGTTGAGGATGTGCTTGGTGTTGTCCTTGTCAAAGGCCCCCCAGCCGCCGTTCTTGCTCTGCATGCCCAGGCACCAGGCAATGCCGCGGGTGATGGTATCCTCCTTGGCCCGCTGGTCCTTTACCTTCACGTTTTTGATGGCCATCATGACGATGCCCGAGTCGTCCACGTCCGGGTACCAGTCGTTCATGAACTCGAAGGCCCAGCCGCCCGGCTCCAGATCGGGGCTCTTGATCTTCCAGTCGCCCGGCCTGCGGACTTCGCGGTCCAGAAGCCACTGGGCCGCCTTGGAGAGGGAGGGGTGATCGGTGGGAACTCCCGAGTCGACCATGGCCATGAGGCCCAGGGCCGTATCCCATACCGGCGAGACGCAGGACTGGAGGACCAGTTCGTCGTCACCCTCGATGCAGAAGTTGGCCAGGGCCTGAAGCCCTCTGGCCACGGCCGGATGGTCGTTGGCGTAGCCGAGCACGTGGAGCGCCAGCACCGAGTTGAGCATGGCGGGCTGGATGCCCCCCCAGTCGCCGGTGGGCTCCTGGTGCTCCAGCACCCACTTCTCGGCGATGGCCATGGCCTTTTTCCGGCCCGGTCGGATGGGGCTCGCCTCGTATACCTTCAGCACGTGGTCGATGCCGATGAAGATGTTCTTCCAGGTGAGGATGCCGTCTTCCTTGGTAAAGGTATAGTCCGTGGGCCGCGGGGGGCGCACGTAGAGCTCCTGCACCCGGGCCCAGGGGGGCAGTTTGCGCACCGGCCGCTCCGCCATGACGATGGCGAGGGGGATGATGGTTGCCCGCGACCAACTGGAAAACTCGTACATGTTGAAGGTGAAGCCGGTGGGGAGCAGCATCATCTCGATGGGCATGGAGGGAACCCCCAGCCAGGAGAACTCGCCGAACAGGGCAAGGAATATCTTGGTGAAGACCCGCGCCTTGAGGATGCCGCCATGCTCCAGGATGAACGCCCGGGCCTTGCTCATGGCCGGATGGTCGGCCGGGTAGCCGGCGAGCTTCAGGGCGAAGTAGGCCTCGATGGTGGTGGAAAGGTCGCCGGGGCCGCCGTGCCACAGGGTCCAGTAGCCCGCCGTGGTCTGCTGGCGGAGAAGGTAGTTGGCCATCTTCCGCTCTTTTTCACGGTTCACCAGCCCCATGAAGTGGAACAGCATGATGTATTCGGCGGTTATGGTGACGTTGGACTCCAGCTCGGCCCACCAGTAGCCGGCAGGGAGCTGCTCGCGGAAGAAGAATTCCTGGGTCCGCTCGATGGCGATATCGAGGGGGCTCGATACCGTTGATTCCTTTTTTTTCCAAATGGTAGCGGGGAGGTGATGTATTTTCCCCGACTTGCGTGCGGCGATAGTGCCGACTGTTTCCCGTGCTGCATCATTGAACGACGTGAGTGCATGCGAAATGGGATTTTTTGAAATTTTCATCCCGACTCTGCTCCTTGGGCAATGCATCTGGATATCGGCCCGCCAACCGTGGGCAGCCAACAACAATCGGTGTTTAATATCACAGATTTAACATAAAATACACAGTTTTCAATGCTTACTGGCCTCCGTGCTGGCGAGGCTGCCGCCCCGGGCCCTACGGCACGAGACGATTGCGCCCGTCGGGTGGGCTATGGTATCGTGCCGAGGTTTTGGCGTGTGGGGAGGAGTTCATGCAGCACACAAACGACAGAAAACGTTTTACAGGGCTTTTTGGCTTCGTCGCACGCCATCCGCGCCTCGTTCTCGGGGTGTCGCTCCTGCTGGCGGCGCTCTCGGTGCTCTACACCTGGCAGGAGATGCGCTTCCTGACCGGCCGCGACGACCTGATGCCGAAGAACGCGCCGTTCCAGCAGGATTACCGCGCCAACCGGGCGGAATTCGGCGACCGGGAAGAGATCGTCGTGGTCATCGAGAGTGACGATCAGGCCGGGGCCTCGGCCTTTGCCGAACGCTTGGCCGCAGACCTCTCGGCCGACCGGACGCGCTTCCGTGACGTCTTTCACCCCAACGGCCTCCCCTTTTTCCGGGAGCACGGCCTGCTGCTCCTTCCCCTGAACGAGCTGCGGTCGCTCCGCGAAAACCTCGCCCTGGCCGAGCCGGTGCTGAAGGACCTCGCCGCGGCGCCGTCGGTCCAGACCCTCTTTACCCATCTTACCACACGCATGGACGTTTACACGGCGGCGGCCGATTCTTCCGCCGGCCACGACCGGGAACGGGCGGGACTCGTCTTCATGCTCGACAAGCTGGGAGGCGGCATTGCCTCCTTTGGCGGCGGCAAAGGCTCTTTTTCCCTTGAAGAGGTCTTCCTCGGGGGAGACTCGGCACTGGCCCGGGCCCAGCGGATGCAGATCGTGACGGTCAGGCCGGTGCGGGATGTCGCAAGCTTCGTTCCGGCCGAAGAGGCGATCCGCGTGGTCCGCGCCCGGGTGGCGGAACTCAAGGCCCTCCCCGAGTTCGCCGGCGTGACCGTGGGGCTCACCGGCACGCCGGTCCTGGAGTACGAGGAGATGGCCACCAGCGAGCGGGACATCACTCTGGCAACGGGTCTCTCACTGGCCCTGACCGTGGTCCTCCTGCTGGCGGCCTTCCGGGGGGTGTTGAACGTGGCGGCCGCCATGGTTTCCCTGGTGGTGGCCATCTGCGTCTCCTTCGGCGTGGCGACCCTGGTGGTCGGGCACCTGAACATCCTTTCCATGGTCTTTGCGATCATGCTGATCGGCATCGGCATCGAGTACGGCATCCAGGTAGTGCTCCGCTACCAGGAAGAGCTGGGGCTCGGCGCCGCTGAACTGGATGCCGTGAACACGGGGCTCGGCCGGAACATGCTCGCCATTGTCATGGCCGCCGCCACCACGGCCGCGGCGTTTTTCACCTTTACCTTCACCGATTTCCGGGGAATTGCGGAGCTGGGGATCATCGCCTCCCTCGGCATTGCGGTCTGCGTGGCCGTCACCTTCACCACCCTGCCCGCGGCCCTGGTCCTTCTCGTGCCGCTGCGCAAAACGAGGGAGGCCGAGCGGGAGATGCGCGCCGCCAGCCTGCTGAGGCGCTCGCCCCGGTTCGCGCGGCTGGAGGCGTTTCTCTTCGGCCATCCGCGGATCATCGTGGGGATCACCGTTTTGCTCTGCCTCGCTTCGCTCTATCCGCTGGCCGATACCCGCTTCGACTACAACCTCCTTAACCTGCAGGCCCGGGGGCTCGAGTCGGTGGAGTATGCCTACAAGCTTATGAGGAGCAGGGAGAACGCGGGCTACTTCGCCGAAGTGACCGCTGCGACGCCGGCCGAGGCCAGGATGCTCACGGCCCGCCTGGAGCAGTTGCCGACGGTCGACCACGTGGTGAGCCTCCTTACGTTCGTTCCCGACGATCAGGATGCCAAGCTCCGGGAACTGGCCGCGCTGCGGGAAGAACTGGCCGATGTGAAACCGGTTCCCTACGAGGAGGATCTGCGGGTCATGGAACTCCCCACGGTGTTCGAGAAGTTCCGCACATCCGTGGAGCGGTTCAAGGGACGGCTCGACGCGGAAAAGAGACCCGAGGCCGCCCGGGTGGGGGCCTTCCTCGCCACCCTTGACCGGTTCTTTGCCACCCTTGAGAAGGAAAAGGACCGCAATGCCCTCGGCATGCTCCGGGATTTCCAGGGGGGGATGCTCGCCTCGTTCCCGGAACAGATCCAGCAGCTCACGGCAAGCCTCGCCGCCCGGCCGGTAACCGAGGCGGACGTGCCTCCGCAACTCAGGGAACGCTTCGTGGGGAAAAACGGCACCTATCTGCTCCAGGTGGCGCCCCGGCAGGAGATTTTCGAGCGCGAGCCCCTGAAGCGGTTCCTGGACCAGGTGCGCAGCGTGGCTCCCCGGGCCAACGGCGAGCCGGTCATGGTCTACGAATCCATGACCATCATGCGCGACGCCTACCTGCGGGCGTTCGTCTATGCCTTCGGCGCAATCGTACTGATCCTGTTCATTACCTTCCGCAGCCTGGTCTATACCCTGGTGGGGCTCGTGCCGCTGGTGGTGGGGATGCTCCTCATGGTGGGGGGCATGTGGCTGGCCGGCATTCCCTTCAACTCTGCCAACATCATCGTGCTGCCGCTCATCCTCGGCATTGCCGTGGACTCGGGGATATACATCATCAACCGCTTCCGCCGGGAAGAGGGGGACGCCGCCTCGGTCATCATGAGCAGCACCGGCCTGGGCGTCATCTACAATACACTCACCATCATGGCGAGCTTCGGCGCGCTCATGGTGGCCCGCCACCAGGGGGTCTTCAGCATCGGGGCAGTCATGAGCCTGGGCATGGTGGCCTGCCAGGCCGCGTTCATCCTGGTGTTGCCGGCGGTGCTGACTCTGGTGGGGAAGCGTAGTGGCTAGGGGGCTCAGCGGTGCGGTCCCGCTGGCGCACTTCTTCCTGCGCGAGCGGGTGAAGCCGGGGGACCGGGTGGTCGACGCAACCTGCGGCAACGGCCATGATACCCTCTTTCTCGCTGCGCTGGTGGGGCCGGTGGGGCGGGTCTGGGCGTTGGATATCCAGGACGCGGCCCTGGCCGCCACGGCGCAGCGGCTGGAAGCGGCCGGATGCGGGGCGCGGGTGGAGCTGGTCAACGGCGGTCACGAGCGGCTGGCGGAACTGGTGCCCGGCCCGGTGACCGCCGTGGTGTTCAACCTGGGATTTCTGCCCGGCGCGGAGAACGGCACGATCACCACCCCGGCGACCACCGGGGCGGCCCTGGGCCAGGCGGCGGAGTTGCTCCTGCCCGGCGGCATCGTTACGGTGGCGGTCTATACCGGTCATCCCGGCGGGCCGGAAGAGGAGGCGGTCGTGGACGCCTGGGCCGCATCCCTGCCGCCGGCGTGCTTCAATGTCTGGCGTTGCCGCCAGGGCAACCGTTCGTCAGCCGCACCCTATCTGGTGGTGGCGGAACGCCGCGCCTGAGCGGCCGTCCCTTCATCCTCCCGCCCGCTTGACGGTGAACCCCCGCCGCGTGAGCTCGGCTACCAGGAGGTCGGCATGATCGCCCTGGATCTCCATGCCCCCCTCCTTCACGGTGCCGCCGGTGCCGCAGCGGCGCTTGAGCTCACCGGCAAGCTCCCTGACCCCCGCCTCGTCCAGGGGAACTCCCGTGATCACGGTTACCGTCTTGCCGCCCCGCCCCTTTGTTTCGCGTCTGACCCGCACAATGCCGTCTCCGGCCGGTGCCGCGCCCTTTTTCCGGCAGGAGCAGGCTGCAACCGGCTTGCCGCAGCCCGGACAGATCCGGCCATGCTCAGACGACCAGACAAGGGTGGCGCCGGACGAGCTTTTCCCTTTCATTGTCCCCTCCTCCCCGAAACACGCCGGCCCAGGTCCCGGCCAGCCTTGAAGCCCAGCAGCGCCAGGGGCCAGGCATGCCAGAACAGATCGAAGATGTCGATGGGACGCGACAGGGTCCCGGCCGACAGCATCCGGATCTTCTCGACCAGGTGCGGCTCCGGCAGGAAGGGGGCCATGCCCAGGATCAGGGCGAGAGGGATCAGGACAGGGTACGTCATGAGGTGTTTCATGGATTGACCTCGTTCATGTGGTGTTGTGTCCCGCTTCAGGCAGACGGCACGGAAATGCCCCGGTCGGCGAGGAACCGACTCACCTCGTCCAGCCGGGGCGCTCCCCGCTGGGCACCCAGGTGAAGGCATGAAAGGGCAGCGGCGGCCGATGCGAAGACCACCGTCTCCCGCAACGGCCATCCCTTGATGAGCCCGAACAGGTAGCCTCCGTGAAAGACATCGCCAGCACCCGTGGTGTCCAGGGCTGCAACGGGAAACGCCGGCACGTGGCAGGTCGTCCCGCCGTGCCGGGTGAGGCTTCCCCGGTCGCCCCGGGTGACGGTGACCGCCGGCGGGCCGAGGCCGTCGGCCAGCCGCGCGAAGTGCTCCTCAGACCCGTTCCAGCCCAGGTCGAGAAAGAACTGTTCCGCGGCCACCAGGTAATCGCAGAGTCCCGCCAGCTCCCGCATCCCCGGGCGCATCCGGCCCGCGTCCACCATGATCGGAATTCCCCGGCGCCGGGCCTCCCGGGCCCCATGGAGGGACGCCTCTTCCATGAGCCCGTCCAGGTGGAGGAAGGCGCTGCCGGACCAGAACTGCTCCTCAAGTTCCGCAGGGGACAGGGGAGCGCCGGTGGGGCGCTGCCAGACGATGGTCCGCCGCCCGCCGGTCCGTTCGACCATGATGAAGGCCCGCTGGGAGGCGGCTCCCGGCCGGGTCAGCAGGCCGGACACATCGATTCCTTCCTGGCTGAGTCCGTTGCGGATCAGCGTACCCGCGGCATCGTCCCCCACCACCCCGGCAAAGCGGCACCGCAGGCCCAGCCGGGCCAAGGCCACCAGGGCCGTGGCCGCCGGTCCACCCCCCTGTTCCTCCCACCGGAGGGTCTCCGTCTTGCTGTCGGGCAGGGGGAACTCCCCCACCTCGGTCAGCGTGTCCCAGCAGCATTGTCCCAGTCCTGTCACCACCATTTTGCCGCTCCGTGAGTAGGCGTCCATTGGATAGAAGAAAATAACCCTTAAAGATTAAAACTGTTTACAGCCTTGTCGCGAATAATTTACAGTTGCAAACTTATGCTATTTAGACGTGGTAAAACCTCTTTTTTCGGAGCACGGAATGAATTGCGAACGCCTTGCCCTGATCCTTGAAACCGCCACCGACGGTTTCTGGGATTGGGACCTGCGCGCGGACCGGCTGGAGCTGAGTGAGGGATACCGCACCCTTATCGGCTACCCTTCGGGCCATACCGTTTTCAACAGCGCATTTATCGAATCGATCGTTCATCCTGACGATCGGCCCGCATGTGTGCCGGTCATCAGGGAGCTCATGGATGGGAGCCGCATCTCGGCCACCCTGGAATACCGCATCCTGCGGGGTGACGGCGCCACCGTGTGGGTCCAGGCGAGGGGGACCGCCGTGGACCACGATGACGCCGGCCGCCCGGCCCGGATGGTGGGGACCATCTTCGACATTACCGCCCGCAAGCGGAGTGAGGAGCAGCTCGTCCTGATGGGGGCGGTGGTTGATGATGCCACCGACGAAATTTTCTGGGTGGACCGCCAGGGGCGCCTGGTGTACGCCAACCGGGCCGCATGCGGGAATCTCGGCTATTCCCGGGAGGAACTCCTTGCCATGAGCATCAGCGACGTGGACCCCCTGGTCCCTCCCGGCCGCTGGCCCACCATGTGGGAGACGGTGAGGCTCCAGGGCGGGTTCGTCATGGATTCGTTCCACCGGACACGGGACGGCCGCGACATTCCCAAGGAGGTGTCCGTCAAATACGCGAACGTCAGCGGCCGCGAGATCGTCTACGGCTTTGCCCGGGACATCAGCGAGCGGAAACGGGTGGAAAAGGCCCTGCGCACCAGCGAGCACCGGCTACGGATCATGGTGGAGCACCTGCCGGCCGGTGCTGCCCACCGGGAGGAGAACCGGCTCCTGGTCAACCGGGCCGTGGAAGAGATAACCGGCTACCGCCGCCATGAACTTGACACTCTGGACAAGTGGTTCACGACCCTCCACGGCGAGCAGGCCGCAGAGGTCCGTGCCGTCTATGAGGCGGACCGCGCGGCGGGCATGCGCTTCCCCCGCATCATGCCGCTCAGGCGCAAGGACGGCACGATCCGCCACATTGAATTTTTCGGCTACCAGTACGAATCGGGCGAGGTCTGGCTCCTGCACGACGTCACCGACCGCCGGGCCGCCGAGGAGGAAATCCGCCGGCTTAACGCCGACCTGGAAGCGCGGGTCCGGGAGCGCACCGCCGACCTGGAGTCGTTCTGCCACTCGGTCTCCCACGATCTGCGGGCGCCGTTGCGGCATATCGCCGGTTACGTGCGGATTCTCCAGGACGACTACCGGGACCGCCTCGACGACACCGGCCGCCACTGCCTGGCGCGCATCGGTCGGGCCGCGGTGAACATGGGTGAACTGGTGGATGGGCTCCTGAGTCTCTCCCACGTCTCGCGGGAGGACATCCAGCGGCGCAGCATCAGCCTGAGCGCGCTGGCACGCGCGGTGGCGCGCGATCTGGCCGAGCGGGAGCCGGACCGGAAGGTGGACCTTGCGGTTGCCGACGGGATCAATGGTTCCGGCGATCCGCGCCTGCTCAGGGTTCTGCTCGAAAATCTCCTGGGCAATGCCTGGAAGTTCACGGCGCGGGTCGAACGGCCCAGGATCGAGTTCGGTGCGGAGTCCCGCAACGGGCAGAACGTCTATTTTGTCCGCGATAACGGTGCCGGCTTCGATATGCGCTATGTTCACAGGCTGTTCGGCTCCTTCGAGCGGCTCCACGGCCCCGATGAGTTCTCCGGCACCGGCATGGGGCTGGCCATCGTCCGCCGGATCGTGGAGCGCCACGGCGGCATGGTCTGGGCCGAGAGCGAGATCGGCCGGGGGGCCACCTTCTCGTTCACCCTCGGCTGACGCCCCGTTCCACCAGTTCGGCCAGTTCTTCCAGGCTTGCCACTGCCAGGTCGGTGAACTGGGGCCAGTGGAACGCGCGCGTCCGGTCCACGTGCACCGTGAGCGCCCCCGCCGACCGGCCGCACTGGAGGTCGAAGAGGTAATCCCCCACCATAACCGCGGACCGCCCGGTGGTCCCCCAGGAGTCTGTCAGGCGGAGGATGCCGTCCGGTTCGGGTTTGGGAAGGGCGTCATGGCGTCCAAGGATCCGGTCGGCGGGAAAGTACCCCCCCACGCCGATGCTTTCCAGCACCCGCAGTGCCACCTGCCGCGTATTACGGGTTACGATCCCCATGCGCACACCGCGCCGGTCCAGGGCCTCCACCAGGCGCCGGGCCCCGGCGGACGCCTCGGCCCGGCCCGCCAGCTCGATCTCGATTTCGTCCAGAGCTCTGTGGAGGCGCCGCGACTCCTCCTCGGGCAGAGCATCAAGGTGGCCGAGGATGTCGCATCCCTCCGGCACCCCCAGGGCGGCCCGGATGGCGGCAAAGTCGTGCACCGGCTCCGTCAGGGTGCCGTCCATGTCGAATATCCAGTAGGGGCGCGCCAGAAGGTCCGGCACGACCTGCTCGGATCGCCGCTCGTCAGTCATCGCCCATCCCCCGGCTGCTGAACCCGGTCAAGCACTGCCTCCAGCAGGGCCGCGCTCTGGGCGAGCTGGCCATAGGCCTCCTCCGGGGTCATGTCCCGGTTCTCCCGCCGCATCCGTTCCGCCAGCCGGCGGGAGCCTTCGGCGACCCGCGCAATCTCCCGGGCCAGGTCCGCTTCGAAACTCTCCCTGCCCAAGGCCACCGGCGCCATGAGCCGCTGGATGCGCCCCACGTTCCGGAGCGCGGTTTTCTCCACGATGCCGTCGTTTCGTTCGTGGCGCTTCCGGTTGAAGTCGTCGTAGGGGGTGTTGTGGAGGGGCATGGAAAGGTCCGCCAGGTAGTGGGCCGCGTAGGCCAGGTGGTATTCGGCGTATTTCCCCTCGCGGCTGGCGCGCTCGTATCCCCGGAGCGCGGCGATGATGGCGCCGTAGAGATGGCCCTCTTCATCGGAGGGATCGTTGTAGCGGGCAATCTGGCCGAGGACCGTCCCGGCGGTCACCGTCTCGCCCCGGTTGCAGTAGTGGTTGCGCTGCTCGATGTTTCCCCCCTTCTGCTTGGCGATATCCGGCCCGGCCGCGTTGTACCACTTGTGGTAGCCGGCCGCCCGGGCGACTGCCAGGTGGGTTTCGTCGTGCCAGGCATGGGCCGCGCCCGCGGCGGCGGCCAGATGCCCGGCAAGCGCCGCGGCGATGATGCAATGATGACGTCCCATTATTCTTCCTCCGGCGGCATCCGGTCCGCCGCCCGGTCAATGGTAGCAGAAGATCGGGGAAAAACAGAGGGCCAAAATGGGGTACACTTGTCAGGCGATGGAACGTGGATACCAGTGCGAGGAGGTTGTCATGCCGCTCAGGGGAAAGGTTGCCGTGGTCACCGGGGGAGCCCAGGGTATCGGCAAGGCGGTCGTGAAGACACTGATGGACAAGGGGTGTGCCGTGATCATGGCCGACACCGATTGGGAGGCCGGGGAGGAAACGGCCGCCGGGTTCGCCGGGCTCGGCCGGGTGCTGTTCGTTCCCGCGGACGTGGCTCGGGAGGATGATGTGCGCATGCTCGTGGAACGGGCGGCGTCGCGCTTCGGCAGGCTGGACATCCTGGTCTGCAATGCCGGCGTCTTCCGGAGCGTTCCCCTGGAGCACTGCTCTCTGGACGAATGGCAGCGGGTGATCGCCACCAACCTGACCGGCGCCTTTCTCTGCGCGAAACATGCCGCCCCGCACCTGGCCTGCCACGGCGGCAGCATCGTCACCATTGCCTCCACCAGGGCGCTCATGTCCGAGCCCGACACCGAGGCCTACGCCGCCTCCAAGGGGGGGCTGGTGGCGCTCACCCATGCCCTGGCCGTCTCCCTCGGCCCCGGCGTGCGGGTGAACTGCATCTCTCCCGGCTGGATCGAGACCTGCGAATGGCAGAAGGCGAGCCGTCGCCGGCCCGCGGCACATTCGGAGGAGGATCGGAGCCAGCACCCCGCCGGCCGGGTCGGCACGCCGGAGGACGTGGCATCCCTGGCGGCATGGCTGGTCTCGCCCGAGGCGGGATTCGTCACCGGCGCCAATTTCGTGGTGGACGGGGGCATGACGCGGAAGATGGTGTACGTGTAGGTCTCAGCCGATCTCCACGATCTTCCCCCCGGGCAGGAGCCGGAAGAGGTGACCGCGCCAGCGGACCCGGTTGCCGGCGAAGGAGAGGGCCCAGGTGGCGAAGGAGAGGACGTCGCGCAGGGGGAGGAGCCAGAGCCAGCGGGGGAAGATGCCGTCCCGCAGGTACCGGCGGCTGAAGGCGAGGGCTACCAGGGCGCGGGTCAGGTAGAGGAGGAGCACCGCCCCCCAGCCGGTGGCGGAACAGCCCGACACCAGGAGCGCCAGGCAGGCCAGGGGGACGGGCTGGGTGATGCCCGAGCCCAGGTAGCCGCCGGGGCGCGAGACCCGCATGGTGCGGCACCAGCGGAGCTGGCGGGAGAGGACCGTGGACAGGTCCTCCCGGTGCATGACGCTCTCCACGAAACAGTCCGACAACTCCAGCCGCCAGCCGGCCCGGTGGATCTTGTTGCCCAACTGGTAGTCGTCGGCCAGGTAGTGGACCAGGGCCGGGAATCCGCCGATGGACTCCAGGGCCGCCCGCCGCACCGCCATGGAGGCGCCCAGGGCGAAGGAGAGTCCTTCCAGCCGCTGGGCGACCATGACGTTCGGCACCATCTCCACCGTGAACCCCATGGCCTCCAGGGCCGTGGCGGCGCCCCGCACGCCGGGGCTCCGGTACAGGGAGGTGACGAGCCCCACCGCCGGGTCGGCGAACGGCGCGATCACCTCCCCCAGGTAGGCGGGGGAGACGCGGATGTCGCTGTCGCAGACGATGAGGATGTCGTGCCTTGCCCGGGGGAAGGCGTTGATCAGGTTGGAGACCTTGTAGTTGGGGCCATGGATGGTGCCGTCCACCACCAGATCGATGTCACGGTCCGGAAACTCGGCCATGAGGCGACGGATCACCGGAATGACCGGGTCGTCGGCCGAGGCGCAGGCAAAGAGCATCTGCCACTGCCCGCCGTACTCCTGGCGGCAGAAGGAGGCGAAGTTCTCGAAGCTCTCCGCGTCCGTCCCCTTCACCGGCTTGAGGATGGTCACCGGCGGGGTGTGCCCCGGCCGGGGACGCTGCCGGCCGAACCAGACCCGGGCGCAGGCGAGGGCCAGGAGCCCGTAGGCCAGGGGCGGGAGAACGGCGAGGAGGGGAAGCAGGGTGTCGGGCGTCACGGGAACCTCTCTGCTGCGCGCCAGTAGCGTCCGGCGCGGCAGGGCTATTCTCTCCATCTGGGCCGATTATGCAACCCCTTTTTCCCCTGCGGAGCGGTTTCGACGGCATACGTTGCACGGTATGCCGTTTTCGTTTACGATGCACCGGCAATGAGCCGGACCCGGCAGTCGCGGGAACGGTGTCACGGGAGCGGTCACGGTTGACTGATACGAACTCAGACATACGCATTGCCGGCATCGAGCCGGGTATCCTCTCCTCGTTCATCATCGAGCTGAATATCCTGAGGCGGGCGGTCTCGGCCTACCCGAAGGGGCATCCGGCCATCCGCTCCGCGGCGGAGAAGGTCGCCGGCCAGACGGATCTGCTCCTCGCCGGCGAGGAACGCGCCACCGTGGGCATCGCGCGCGACACCATCCTCTTCGCTGGCCACCCCCTGGATCGCCGGAACCTCGTGTTCCGCGACCTGGCCCGGTTTCTCTCCGAGCGGGGGCTCACCCTGCTTACGGTGAAACGGGGCGTCTCCGCCGACGAGTTGATCCGGTTCTGCACACTGCTCGGTCTCCGGCGCGACGAGATCCGCCAGCGGGGCGGCCTGGGGCGGCTGATGAGCGAGGATGCCATCCTGGGGCTCGAGGTGACGGGGCTCGATTACGGCCTGTTCCACGTGACCGAGGACGAGCGTATTGCGGCCCCCGCGGCCGATCAGGACGACCTCTCGCTCTGGGAGCGGTACGTGCGGGGGATGCTCGACGGCACCCTCGACCCCTTCGGCACGGTGACCGGGCATCACGGCACCCTGGCGCCGGAGGAACTGGCCCGGCTCATGAACGGCTGTCTCGGCGGCGCAGCGGAGAGCCGGCAGAAGAGCTACGATGCGGTCATTACCGCGTTTCTCCGCAACGTGCGGGAGGCCGAGCAGGGGCCGGGATGCGACGAGAGCCAGACGGCCCGCCTGGCCGAACTGGCCGAGTTGCTCACCCCCGAGTTGCGCCGCCAGTTCCTGGGCAGTGCCTTTGCGGCCCTGGCGCGCCATCCCGCCATGGCGGAACGGGTTGCCGCGGCCCTGTCCGACGGGGCGGTCATGGAGGCCTTCACGGGCCTGACCGAGCGCGGCTCATCCATCCCTCCCGTACTGCTCGATCTCTTTCAGCGTTTCGGCCTGGCCGATCCCTCTCCGGCCGCCGGCGCGGCCCCGCCGTCCCTCCCGGCCGGGGCGACGGAGATGGCGCGCCGGCTGGAAACCGTTCTGCGGGAAGGGGACAGCCGGTCCTTCGTTCCCCAGCCCTATGAGGACGACCTCTCCCGCTTGACGCGGGCAGGGGCGCAACGGGTTGTGCTCCCCGAACTGGAGCCCCTGCGGCTGGAGCTGGAATCGGAAAACGCGGCGGTCAAGGCGGGAGAAGTCATCATGGAAATCATCCGCCTGGAGCCCGGCGGAGCCGACCCCTTTGCGTCGAACCTGGCAGAGCTTGCCGAGTACTACCTGGCCACCGGAGACTTCGGTTCCCTGGGGGGGCTGTTCCTGCGCATCCACGTTCTGGAAAAGGCCGGTGCAGGCGCTGCCCTGCGGGAGGCGATCGGCGCTCCCGCCTTTGTGGCGGCCCTGATCGACGCGCCCGCCATCTGGGGGAAAGTGCGCCATGGCGAGATCCGGCAGATCATCTCGCAGATCGGTCCGCCCTGCGTGACGCCTCTGCTGGACCGGCTGGCGGTGGAGGAGTCCATGACGCTCCGGCGCTGGTACATGGACTGCCTGGTGGGGCTCGGCGCCGCGGCCGGCGCTGCCGCTGTCGCCCTCCTGGAAGACGGCCGGTGGTACTTCGTGCGAAACCTCCTGGTACTTCTCCGGCAGCTCGATTACTCGGCCGGCGCGGCATCCGCCAGAAAACTGCTTGCGCATCCCCATCCCAAGGTGCGCCAGGAGGCGGCCCGCACCCTGCTCGGATTCCGCGATCCCCAGGCGGAGCAGTGGCTTCTCCGCGGGCTGGAAAGCTCCGACCGCGGGACCCTGCTCATGGCGGTGCCGTTGGTGGACGGTAATGCGAGCCGGCGGGTCCGGGCACAGGTGATC
The DNA here is from genome assembly GCF_059620965.1 of Geobacter sp. PheSNFMC. Taxonomy (NCBI): domain Bacteria; kingdom Pseudomonadati; phylum Thermodesulfobacteriota; class Desulfuromonadia; order Geobacterales; family Geobacteraceae; genus Geobacter; species Geobacter sp. PheSNFMC. The sequence continues at coordinate 56,865 of NZ_JCAMRN010000004.1, read as the reverse complement.
GAACTCCTGCGGCGCGGCGGCGCTGCCGCCGATCCAGAGGTGCGCTGCGCCACGGTCCGGGCACTGGCCGAGACGGGGGATCCCGCAGCCCTGCCGGAGCTGGCGCGCATTCTGGGCAGCAGGAGCCTGCTGCGCGCCGCGGCCCTCAATCAGGTGAAGCTGGAGGTGGTCCGCTCGCTCCCCCGTTTCCCGGGCCAGGAGCCCCTGCGCCTGCTGCGCGAGGCTGCGGCTGCGGTCGGGGGCGAGATCGCCGGTGCAGCGCGGGCCGCGCTCAGGCTCGCCGAAGCGAGGGACCGATGAACGAAGCGACGCGCCAACGACTGCTCGGGGCACTCAGGTCGCTGGTTACGGCCATTTCCGGCGCCGCCCTCTACGCGGCGCAGCATCCCCGCGTCACCCTTCTGCGCTCCGAGGCGTTCGCAGAACTGTCAGCGGCCCTCGAAGCGGAGGAGTCCCTGTCGCTGGTGGTCATTGACGGCGAGATCCTGATGGAGGGAACGCCCCTCGATGGGGGGCTGTTTCTGCAGCGCCTCGCAGGGATGCTCACGTCCCGGGGGATCGGGCACCTCAAGTTCCTGCGCGGCGTGACTGAAGAGGAACTGGCGGTCCTGGCAGCGGTTCTCGCCGGGGCGGGGGCTGCGGGCGGCGAACTCCGTTCGTCCCCCCACGTGCGGTTCGGCCGGGTCGAGGTCCGTTATTCCGGGGGCACGGACGGCGACGGCTCCGTCTCGGGCCTGCCCGCCTTGGAGATCGGCCGTTTCATGGAACTGTACGAAGGGGTCGTCCGCCACCGGCGCAGTCATGTGGCCGGCCTGGCCGACCTGGTGGCGGGCTTCATCACCGCCCTGCGCGAGCAGGCCAGCCCCCTGGCGGCCCTGGCCCCTTTGCGGGACGTTGACGAATATACCTTCACCCACTCGGTGAACGTCTGCGTCCTCAACCTGGCTCAGGCCATGGCCCTGGGCATCGACGGGCCGCTTCTGCAGGAAATCGGCATTGCCGGCCTGCTCCACGACATCGGCAAGATGTTCGTCCCCCCCGAGATACTCACCAAGCCGGGACAACTGGATGATGACGAGTGGGCCGTCATGCGCCGCCATCCCCTCATGGGGGCCCGCTGTCTGGCTGAAACACCCGGTGTGCCGCGGCTTGCGGTGGTTGCCACCTTCGAGCACCACCTGAAGCACGACCTCTCCGGCTATCCGTCCGTTGCAGACGGCTGGCGCCAGAGCCTCTGCAGCGAGATGACGACCCTTTCGGACTTTTTCGATGCCCTGCGCACCCGCCGCGCCTACCGCGATTCCATGGAACTCCGTCAGATAGCCGGCCTCCTGCTGGAGAAGCGGGGCCGGGAGTTCCATCCCCTCCTCACCCGCAACTTTCTGCTGGTCCTGAGCCGGCTTGCCGGCTAATCCCCCACCTTCAGCAGCGCCATGCAGATGTCGTCGCCGGACGGCACCCCCCCCGTGAACATCCGCAGCCGTGCCAGGATGGCGTCGAGGAACTCCTCCGGCTCGCGTTCGCGTTCCTCCTCCACTGCCCGGGCGAGTCTGGCCGTGCCGAATAATTCCCCGCCCGGACCGGTCGCCTCGGTGATGCCGTCGGTGTAGAGCAGCAGGATGTCTCCGGCGGCCATGGGGACTTCCTGCTGCTCGTACTCCACAAGGGGGTGGACGCCGAGGATCAGACCCTCCGCGTCGATCTGGCGGCATTCCCCCCGGCGGCGGCAGACCAGGGGAGGGCTGTGGCCGGCGCTGGCAAAGGCGAGGGTGCGGGTGGCGGGGGAGTAGGAGGCATAGAAGAGGGTGATGATGAGCTCTGCCCGGGACAGGTCTTCATGGAGCAGCGCGTTGAGCGAGCCGACGATCCGGGCGGGTGTTCCCCCCGCATGGACCAGGGAGCGGATGACGCTCCGCAGTTCGGTCATGATGAGGGCCGCGCCGACGCTGTGGCCGGACACGTCGGCGATGACCAGGTCGAGGGAGCCGTCCTCCCGGGGAAAGAAGTCGTAGTAGTCGCCCCCCACGTGGGCTGCCGGCACCCAGCGCCCCGCGCACCGGCAGCCCGGCACGGGCGGCGGTATCTCCGGCAGCAGCGACCGCTGGATCTGGCGGGCCAACTGCATGTCGCAGGCGAGGCGGGCGTTCTCCAGCAGCGCCTCCTGGGCCTGTTTCCGCTCGGCAATGTCCTGCTTGATGGCAATGAAGCAGCGGATGGCTCCCCGCTCGTCCCGCACCGGCGTGATGGTCTGTTCTTCCGGGTAGAGGGAGCCGTCCCGGCGCCGGTTGATCATCTCGCCGTGCCAGACCGTGCCCGCGCGGATGGTGTGCCACAGGTCGCGGTAGAACTCCTCGCCGTGCACGCCGGAGTTGAGGATGCCGATGCCGCGGCCCGCCACCTCGTCCAGAAGGTAGCCGGTCAGGCGGGTAAAGGCGGGGTTGGCCCAGATGATCCTCCCCTCCGGGTCGCAGATGACGATGGCATTGGCAGCCGCCTTCAGGGCCACGGTCTGGATCTGGCGGGTCAGTTCCCCTTCCTTGCGCTCGGTTATGTCGGCGATGAGTCCGTCGTAAGCCGTGAGCCGGCCCGCGTCGTCCCAGGTGGGGACGATGGTGTTGCGCACCCAGCGGACTTCGCCGTCTTTGCGGACGATCCGGTGCTCGAGGGTCACCACTCCCTTCCTGGCCTCCAGTCGGGCGATGCTGGCCAGCACCCGGTCCCGGTCCTCATCGTGGATCATCTCGTACCAGAGGGTGGGGCGGGTATCGTATTCGTCGCACGTGTAGCCGGTCACGGGCAGGCATCCCTGGCCGTGGGAGGTGCGGGTCACGTGCCCCTCCGCCAGTTCCACGGTGTAGGTGTAGTTGGACACGGCAGCCACCAGCCGCCGGTAGCGCTCCTCGCTCCGGGCCAGGGCCTGTTCGGCCTCCCGGCGTTTGCGGCGCACTTCCGCCTCCTGCAGCTCGCGGGCGATGGCCGGCACCAGCCGGGAGGTGCTTCCCTTGATGAGATAGTCGTTGGCCCCCGCCTTCATGGCGGCCACCGCCGTTTCCTCGCCGATCTTGCCCGACACCACGATGAACGGCAGATCCTCCTCCCGCTCGCGCCAGAGCCGCAGCGCGTCCATGCCGCTGAAGCGGGGGAGGACGTAGTCCGAGAGGGCCAGATCCCAGTCCCGCGCCGCCATGGCCGCAACCATCTCGGCGGCGGTCTCCACCCGCACATGATCGGGCTCGTATCCCCCCTTGCGGAGTTCCCGCAGCACCAACAGCATGTCGTCTTCGGAGTCTTCGATGATCAGAACGCGGAGTGGAATGCCCATGGCGCGCCTCCTGGTGCCCTGTCCCGGAGATAAGGTCCCGGTTTCATAGTGTACTACGGGTTGCAGGGGGGGCAAGGGGGCGTCGACGGGCAAAAATAATCAGTGCCACCACAAATGCGTTCAAGAAAATTTCCGTTGTGCCGAAAAGAGTTACATGAGTTGAGACTATGTTATCGGCATTGGAGAACATCATGAAATCATTGCAGGCGGGGTGTGTATCTGCGGTACTGGCAGCCATCTGCATTGCGACGCCGGCCGGAGCCTTCCATTCGGGCGGTGCGGCCCAGTGCGAGGGGTGCCACACCATGCACAACACGAGCGAAGGCGCCGCCATGACCGGTTCGAGCGCCCGCTTTCAGAGCGGCCCGTTCCTTCTCAGGGGATCGGACCAGAGCTCTGCCTGCCTCAACTGCCATCAGCAGGCCGGAGACACCGGTCCCACCTCCTATCACGTCTCCACTGCCGAGAACGACATGCCCGTGGGGTCGCCGCCGCTGCAGCTCACCCCGGGTGGCGATTTCGGCTGGCTGAAAAAATCCTATTCCTGGGCTCCCGCGCCGGGCTCAGCCTCGGTGGGGATTCGCGGCGAACAGCATGGCCACAACATTGTCGCCCTCGACTTCAACTATGTGGCGGACACCACCAATATCAACGCTCCGGGAAGCTCCACCCCCTATCCGTCCGACAGCCTCCACTGTTCCAGTTGCCACGATCCGCACGGCGCGTACCGCATAGTGGAGAACGGGGTCCAGGCCACGAGCGGCAAGCCGATCAGGGGGTCCGGCTCCTACGGTTCCCTCCCCGACGCGGGGTCCGCCGTGGGTACCTACCGGCTCCTGGCGGGGGTCGGCTACAAACCCAAATCCCTGGCCGGCGGCCCGGCCTTTGCCCACGCAGCGCCTTTTGCGGTGGCGCCCGTCGATTACAACCGGTCCGAAGAATCCAGCGACACCCGCGTTTCCTACGGCAAGGGGACCTCTGCCTGGTGCACCAACTGCCATGCCCTCATGCATTCTGCCCCCGGTTCTTCGCTTCACCCGGCCGACAAGCAGCTCGGCGACGTGGCCCAGACCTACAACGCCTACCGCAAGACGGGCAGTCTGGACGGCACCGTTGCCACGGCCTATCTCTCCCTCGTCCCGTTCGAGCTGGGGGATGTGACCGACCTCACGGCCCTCAAGGAGGCAACCGCCACCACCGCCGGCCCGGCCGCCACGGACAAGGTGTCGTGTCTTTCCTGCCACCGTGCCCATGCCTCCGGCTTCAGCCATATGACGCGGTTCGCCATCGACTCCAACCACATTACCGTGGCCGATGCCTCCGGCAATGCCATCTGGCCCGATCCGGTCATGAACCCCTCCCAGGCCCAGGGCCGGACCGTGGCCGAGACCCGGCAGGCATACTACGGGAGGCATCCGCAGGCGTTCTCCCCCTACCAGCGTGTGCTCTGCAACAAGTGCCACGCCAGGGACTGATATTGAGTGTCCGCACCACACTGGAAAACGCGAAAGCGGTTGAGTCAAGGGGCTGGCCAGTAATGGCCGGCCCCTTTTTCTGTCGCTGGCGCACCTCCGGAAGGTGGCCTTTCCCTCCTGTCCGACCCTCCTTCTGAACCCTCCGTTCCCCCGTATCTGTTTAACGTGCAAGGGAAATAAACAAAGCCAGTGCAATTGAAGCGAGATGGATATTAAACTACAGTGTTTGCGGTTATTTGGTTATTATTAAATTTTTATCACATGTTGGTATCCAATTTGCTATTTTATGAATGACCTTACTGCGTGCGTGGGGTGTTGGCAAAGGGGGTGTCGTGTAACGCATTGATTTTGCTCAAGTCCCTGCGTTTGAAAGTTATTGTCAATCGGTATATTGTCGTAATTTTGACTTTCCGTGCAGTAGGTGTCAGTTATTTAGCGTAGCGTTCACATAGTATTACGGTAGTTGTGGGTAGTGAGGTTACTGTGAATACGCGATCTTGGAAAATAGCGATGATGTGGTGCTCGGTGGTGTTTGCGGGTATTTCACCGGTCCTGACCGGCGTGGGCGAAGTCCGGGCCGCCATCCAATGCTACCAGTGCCACGGAACTGCGGCAACCAGTGACTATCGCCCGGAAGACAGCGCGTTCCGGACTATCTCCACCGGAGGATTCAAGGGAAATCACCGGACTCACATGGCAAGCAGCGCCACGGCAGACAGTTGCACGGTCTGCCACGGCACGAGCGGCTACCAGGCAAGCCATCGCGACGGTACCATTGCCATCGCTTCCAACATTAATGCGTCACCGGCCGTCGGCACCTACAGCCGCGGCACGTCCTTCGCCCAGAGCGCCTCGGCGGTGCCGGGCACCTGCAGCAACGTCAACTGCCATTTTGAAACCGTAACGCCGGTCTGGGGCAGCCCGCCCCTTGCCTCCACCGCCGATTGCGGCACGTGCCACGGAAGTGCGCCGGCCACCGGCAGCCATCCCGTCGGGGGGAGCAGGCACGGGGCCTATTACGGTACCGGTACCTCTTCATGTGGTAAATGCCATCCCGACCATGGGGCCAAGGAGGGGGCGGCCCGTTTTGCCCATGCCACCAGCGCCGGCCGGGACCTGCAGGTCAGCTTCGCTGCCGCGCCGAACAATGGCAGCGGCAGCTATTCCGGGCCGGTAAACGATTACCTGCCGAGTCAGAGCACTGTCTTCGGCACCTGCTCCGGCACATACTGTCACAGCCCCGGCACCAAGTCGTCGGCATTCGACGCCCCGAACCAGGCCGCAGCCTGGGGGGGAAACCTTGCCTGCAACGGATGCCACAAGTCCGACCGCTCTTCGGGCTCGGCCATGGCCAGCGGCAGCCACCGGGCCCATGTGGACGGCTTCGGGCTGGGCTATACCACGGTCAGGTGCGTCAGGTGTCACGCTGCCACCGTCACCCCGGCCATGGCCATCGGCACCTACGGCAATCATGTGAACAAGCTGGTCAACGTGGCGTTCGACAGCACCACAACGGCGGTGAACGGCACCTACGGCGGGGTGCCGTCTCCCATGGCCAAGGCCCCGGGCAGCGCCTACGGCAGTTGCACCAACGTCTACTGCCACTCCAGCGGCCAGGGAAACAGCGGCACCTGGCCGCCGACCTATACGACTCCCACCTGGGGATCCGCCGCGACGGGGCAGTGCGGCACCTGTCACGGCATCAACGGCGCAACCCACAGCGGTTACGGCACGCCGACCATCATGAACTCGGGCAGCCACAGCAGGCACTTGGCCTATACCTTTGGCATTGCCAGCAGCGAAACCCGCTGCGCGGCCTGTCACGCCACCACCCTGACCGGATTCAACCCCACGGCCTGCAGTTCAGCGGTCTGCCACAACCGGATCAGCCAGAAACACGCCAATTATGAAGTCAATGTGGGATTCCCCGACTACTACGGCGCCACCGCTGCCTACGGCGGCACACCGAAGCCGGGTGACGGCTACGGCTCGTGCACGAATATCTACTGTCACAGCGATGGCCGGGACACCCCCCACTACGCCCAGACCCCCCTGGCCTGGGGCGGCGCGTCCCTGGGCTGCACCGGCTGCCACGGAAGCGCCACGGCACCCCAGGACGGCAGCGGCGGCACCACCCTGTCGGGCAAGCATGCCGCCCACGTGAACAATGCGGCGATCTTTGGCACCAATAACAGCCTGGGGTGCGTCAAGTGCCACAACAGGACCGTCAGCGGCAACAGCACGCTCCATGGGACCACCGGCACCCAGTACCATGTCAACAAGACCCGCGACTACTATGGGACCATGGCCGGCAGCTACAACTCCGGCACAAAGGTCTGCAGTAACGTGTACTGCCACAGTTCGGGCCAGGCCACACCGGTCTACCGGGCCGTGGCCGCCTGGACCAGCGCCACCGGCTACGGCTGCAACGGCTGCCACGGAGCCGACAGCGCCTTCGCGGCAGCGGCAGGCGAGCCCAACTACGCCAACGGCGGCGCCGGAACGGCCACGGCCAACAGCCACCAGCGCCACGTGGCAAGCCTCGGCATTACCGCCACCACGGGCTGCGCCGCCTGCCACTGCCGGACCGTGGACGCAGCCGTTGCCAACAAGCTGCGCAACTACTCGACCCTGCACCTGAACCAGGCGCGCAACGTGGCCATGAAGGCCATCAACGGCAAGTCCGGCACCTATGACAGCACCGCCAAGACCTGTTCGGCCACCTACTGCCACGGTACCTCCCCGTCGCCGGCCTGGGGGGGATCCACCGCCTGCAATTCCTGCCACAGCGCCCGGGCCACCGATGCCCACTGGGCAGCCAATTCCGCCCACAAGATCCACTGGGAGGGGGCCAATCTGCCCTCTTCCTATGCCATGGCGCCCGGCAACGGCACCGGCGACGCGGCCACCTACCGGTTTGCCTGCTCGTCCTGCCATTCCCCCGCCGGCGGCTCGGCCCATGCAGGCGGCGCTCTGGCGGCAAGCCAGGCGGCCCAGGTCTATTTCGGCTATTCCGCGGCAGGCGTGCGCGGCAGCTACTCGGGAACCGGCACGGTCTACAGCAATGACAACGGGTTCAACTGGACCGCCGGTTCCTCCGGCTGCACCGCCACCTACTGTCACTCCGGCGGCGCCGGCCAGGCCGGCCGTTCGGCAGTTGCCTGGAGCACCGCCAACAAGAGTTCCTACAGTTGCAACCTGTGCCACGGCAATGCCGCTGCGCCCGCCAATGACTGGCGGCGCGGCGCCCCCCTCTATGCCTCCGGCTCCATCACCTACAGGGGACAGGCAAAGGGGAACGCCCATGGCGTCCACATCACCGCAAAGACCAGCCTCCCTGCCGTCTCCATGCAGTGCGCCAACTGCCACGCGGCCACGACCGCCTCCAGTACCTCGATCTCCGACAAGCGCAAACACCTGAACAAATCCTACGATGTGTCTCCCGGCGGCACCTTCCGGGACGGTGACAACACCGCCAACTCGACAGTGGTCACTGTCGCCTACAGTTACAACGCCGCGGGGAGCAGATGCTCCAACGTCTCCTGCCATCCGGTGGGACTCGACGTGACCACCACGCCGTCCACGCCGCTGGAGCGGGCCACCAGCACGGTCACGTGGAACACTTCCTACAAATGCACCGACTGCCACAACATCCCCATGCAGGATACCGATACCTACCATCATGCCATGTATGATTACGGCCGGACCTATCCGACCACCATCCCCGACGGCAGCGCCACCGGCGGCACCAACTACACCAGCCGGACCTGCACCATGTGCCATGTGGATCACACGATCTTCAGCCCCGATCTCAACACCAACAGTGCCGGCCGGTCCTACAACCTGAGGACCGCCATCGGCTCAACGCCCACCACGACGGCAAACTTCACCAATTCCGACTACAGCGCCTCCGGCGGCGGTATCTGCATCAGTTGCCATGCCACGGAGCGAACCAAGTCCACGGTTCGGCGCAAGCAGGAAACCAATGCCACCAGAACGCCGCCCGTCACCCTGGCCAACTACTCCGGGTCAGCCCACCAGTACAACGTACCGGCCAGCTTTTTCAGCGACGGCAGCCGGTTCCAGGGCAACTGCTCCAAGTGCCACAACGCCCTGGTCAACGAGACGTCGGTATTCATGAGCTATACCGGCTCCGGCGATTCCTTCGGCAATCACAACAGCGGCATCCGGCGGCTCCAGGGCTCCCTCGGCGCAACAGGGGGCGAGGTGGCCGAAGAGCAGATCTGCTACCGCTGCCACAGCCTGTCCGGCGATGCCGACCCGGGGGGTGGTCCTCCCAAGGCGGTTGCCGACAAGGACTACTACGGGGTGGCGTCCATGAGCCTGGCGTCCCAGGACATCTTTGCCGCCAACCGCGATTTCCGGGCCGCGAACCCGACCTACAGCCTCACCAGCAAGCTGTACTTCAAGCCGGCCGCGGCCGAGACGCCTGCTGAGGCCATGCCGAATCAGCACAATACCGGCGATTCCTTCAGCGGAGGCACCTGGATCGGCCGCGCCATGTCCCCCTGGGAAACCACGGTCGCCTACGAAACCAAGGACCAGGGCACCACCCTGGAGGGCACCAGCTACTGGCGCATGGTCACCTTTACCTCGCCCGCGGTCTACAGCACCACCACCGTCCCCGCCGGCACCTGGATCATCAACCTCTACTGCCGCGAGTCATCCACGGCCCAGAACGCCAGGATCAGGTACATGGTCTACAAGTGGAACAACCCTGCCGATACCATGGGAGCCACCATCATCGCCAGGGGGACCTATGCCACCGAGCTTTCCACTGCCAGAGCCCCCGGCACCGTGCGCCAGATACCGGTGAACGTGGGCGCCCTCACCCTCAACGCAGGGGAGAAGATCGTGGTCGATCTTTCGTTGGAGACGACAACCACGAGCACCAACGGCTACACCGCCTCATTTTACTTCGGCAGTCACGCGCCCAGCGAGCTGACGCTGCCCGGCAGCGTGGCCTGGAGCTACGCCGACCCCGGCGCCCCTGGCTACGGCCACGCGACCCAGCACTATTCCGGCATCCATCTTCCCTCGCGCCAGAATGAAACCCTGGCCTACATCGCCCGGAACAGGCACATCGAGTGCGTGGACTGCCACAATCCCCACGCGACCCGCAACGGGCTCCACGGCGATTACGGCATTGCCACGGGCGGAAGTTCCACTACCCTGGTCAACAGCGACAAGAACTGGGTGCCCAACCAGTGGGTCGATGCCTACATCAATATCATCTCGGGCTCCGGCGCCGGCCAGACGGTCACCATCAGCGGCAATACCGCCACCACCATCACCGTGTCCGGGTGGACCGCGCCGGCCAGCGGCAGCGTCTACCGGATCATCACCAACAACAATGCCGTGTCCCGGAGCCAGCGCGGCGTGTCCGGCGCCAGTGTCAGCTATTCCGGGAGCTGGACCAACGGCACCTATACCATGGTGAGCGAGGCCGCCTACGAGTACCAGATCTGCTTCAAGTGCCACGCCGCCACCGATCCGGCCACCAATACCCTGCGCTACTGGAACGTGACGTCGCCGTCGCTGGGGGCGGCCCGCTGGACCAACATCGGCCTGGAGTTCAATCCCAACAACGCCTCGTACCATCCGGTGATCCAGCCATTGCCGTCCACCGGCAACCGGCGGCTGACGACGGCAGCCCTGACCGGCGGCTGGCAGCCGGGCGAGGTGATGACCTGCTCCGACTGCCACGGCAGGGATACCAGCACCTCGGCCACGGCCCAGGGCCCCCACGGTTCGACCGTCAAGTGGCTGTTGACGGGCATGTACCAGAACTGGCCCTTCACGTCTGCGGCGGCCAACGGCACCTCCTCCGGCGGGACCCTGCTGGCCGGAACGGGCACCGCCACGCCACCGGCCAACAACTTCTGCTTCAACTGCCACACCTGGGCCGCGGGCGGCTACGGTCACACCAAGTCGTTGGGCGGACACAGCAGGCCCTGCGTCAACTGCCACATCAGGGTCCCCCACGGGGGCAAGGTGCCGCGTCTCCTGACCGGGGGCAACGCTCCCTCGCGGTACAAGCCCGACGGCAACGGCGGCGCCTTCTCCGGCTCCTACCTGACCAGCGCCGTCCTGCCGGCCAGTGGTTATATGGGGGCCAACAATGTCAGCTGTTCCTCCATCTGCGGGGGCAAGCACACCGACAACAGCACAAAGGCCTATTCCTGGTGATGGGGAGTGGGTTCGGCGGATACCCCGGCGGGGCAACGTCCGGGGCGCGCGGCAGGAGCGCCGCCAGCTCCGGGCGGGTGCGTCCCGGCATGGTCCTGCTGGCGGTTGTGCTGGCAGTTTGCTCTGCCTGCACCATGGGCGATACCGGCGAGATCGAGGCGGCCATCCGCCGCTACAATGACCTGCTGGTCCAGGGCTACCGGACCCAGAACATGAATCTCCTCATGGAAGTCACCACCCACGAGCACGCGCTGAAGCTCTATCACCACATGGCCGCCCTCGGCGAGGGCCAGTTGCGGATGGAGTCGAAGCTCAAGAGAATCAGGTTCCTGAATGTCGAACGGCGCGGCAGTTCCGAGACAATGGTGGAAACGGAGGAAACCTGGGACTTCACCCATTACCGGATGGCCACCAACGAAAAATACGCCGAGGAAAAGGATTTCATCTACCGCATGGGATATGTCCTGAACAAAGAGAACGGCCGCTGGCTCATCACCGGGGTGAACACCACCAGCGGCACCAGCACCAATAATGTGGTCCCCTGGCCGGTGCTGGACCGCAAGGGGAGGGTCGTCAATCAGGCGCCCGGCGGCGCCCAGGGACGGCACCCCTGACCATGGAGCGGATCGAGCGGTTTTTCCTGGCACGCGGCACCGTCATCAGCCTCATTCTCCTGGCGCTCTGCGCCATTGCCCTGGCAGCGTTCATTCCTCAGCGCTTTCTGACCCCGCCCGAAGAAATGCAGGCGTGGCAGTCGGCCCACCCGCTGCTCTGCCGTTGGAGCAACCTGCTGGGCCTGCACCGCATCTACACGCATCCCGGCTTCGCCCTTATCCTTGCCGGCGGAACGATCTCCCTTGCCCTGTCCACCCGGCATCAGGCGCTCGCCGCATGGCAGCGCACCGTGCTTCCCGCCGGCGGCATGGCCGGGGACCGGCGCTTTTCCGTTGCCCGTACGCCGGAGGAGGTTTCCCGCCTCCTCATGGCCAACGGGTTCATCGGCCAGGGCACATTCGATGGGGAAATCCGGCTGGTGCGCCATCCCTGGGGGTACTGGGGCAATACCCTGCTCCATTTCGGCATGGTGCTCACCATTGTCGCTTCGCTGTGCATCGCCCTGACCCAGCAGCAGGGAGTGATACATCTGGCCGAGGGAGCCATCCACTACCCGTCCCAGCCCCTGCTGCGAGAGGAGCATGGGCTCCTGGCCGGTCCGCTGCACCTGCCGGACGCCGTGCGGCTCGACCGGGTCGCGTACCGCTTCGGCCCGGACCTCGCCGTACGGGAGCTGGCCTCGACCCTGACCTTTCTGTCCGATAACGGCGTTGCCGAAACAGAGACCGTTGCCATCAACCGTATTCTCAACCACCGGGGCATCCGCTTCTATCAAGGGGTGGAGTTCGGCCATGCCTTTTTCGTGGAGGTGACCGGGCCGACAGGAGAGCAGAAGGTGTTCCAGCTCCAGTTCATGCATCCCGACACGCCTGACCTGCCGAGCTATAACGATTTCCGGAACCTGCTGGGCGACGGTTTCCTGGTGCGGGCCAAGTACCTGGTGGATGGGGAGGGAAAGGGCTTCGACCGGGTCAGCCCCCTGCTCACCCTGCGCCTGGACCGGGACGGACGGGAGGTGGGCCGGCTTCCCCTGCAGCCGGGCGGTGAGGGGGCCATCGGGCAGTATCGCTTCCGGTTGCTGGGCTTCGCCCCCTGGTCGCGGCTGATCATGGTGAACGTAACCGGAATGCCCCTGATATTTGCGGGTTTCTTTGTCATCTGTCTGGGCGGTGTCCTCCACTATTTCACCCCGCCCCGCCAGGTATCGCTTGCAGGAGGGGCCGCCGGCGGCACGGCGGTGTCCTGGCGGGCGGCGAGATTTTCCGGATTCTACCGGGATGAACCGGATTCGTTGAAACGGATGGTGAACGGCGGGGGAGCGCATGGCTGACCAGGCATCGGTATACGTGGCAATGAACTGGCTGGCGGTCTGCTGCTACGTGGCGGCGACCGTCCTCAATGCAAGCGGCATCATCTTCCGGAAGGCCGTGGTGGAGCGCCGCAGCTACTGGCCCCTGTGGCTGGGGCTGGCCCTGCATTCGGCCTCACTGGTCTACTGGTGGCGGGTTGTCGGTCACGGCCCCTACATGGCCCCCAGCGAGGTGCTGCTGTCGGACGCATGGATCGCCATGGTGCTGTTCCTGGGCTTCCAGCGGGCTTTCCCGCGCATCCGGCCGGCCAGCCTCATTGTCGTGCCGCTGGTGTTCCTGATGGTGGCGTTGGCCAATTTCTACAACCCCGGCATCCGCTCGCTGCCGCCCACCTTCAGCAGCATCTGGCTCGTACTGCACATCTCGTTCTACAAAATCGCCCTCGGCGCCCTGATCATCGCCCTGGCCTTTTCCATTTTCTACCTGCTCAAGGCCCGGCCCACCCCTCCGGACTGGCTCAAGCGCCTGCCGGACCTGGAGGATCTCGACCTCCACGCCTACCGCTTTGCCGGCTTCGGCTTCATCTTCTGGGCGATCGGCATGCTGGCCGGGTCCATCTGGGCCTACCGGTCGTGGGGGCGGTACTGGGGGTGGGATCCGGTGGAGACGTGGTCACTCATGACCTGGCTGATCTTCGGGACCTATCTGCACCTGCGTCGGTTTTTCCGCATGAGCGGCCGGATGGCGGCCTGGTTTTTCATCTTCGGTTTTGCCGTGGCCGTGGTCGCCCAGTTCGCCTCGTCCCACATGGGGACCTCCATCCATTCCGAGTATTTTCAGTAGGGGAGCAACGGTTGGCTGGGGGGCCGCCGCCGCGGGCATCCTCAGGCCGGCGAAGAGAGCTTGAGCCCGATGATGCCGGCGACGATCAGTGCAACACTGATCAATCGGGCCGGGTTGGCCGGTTCCCCGAACAGCACGATCCCCAGGAGCACGGTGCCAACGGCGCCCACCCCCACCCAGACGCTGTACGCCGTGCCCACCGGTAGCGTCCTCATGGCGATTTCCAGCAGCCAGAAACTGGCGACCATTGCCAGCACCGTCAGCACCGTCGGCCAGAGCCGGGTGAACCCCTCCGTGAATTTCAGCCCGATGGCCCAGCCCACCTCCAGCAGCCCAGCGAGAACAAGGATTACCCACGTCATGATGTCGTCCTTTCCGATTCGTGGGGTCGTCCCCGTGGATGTTCGGGCGGCGGGGCCGTCCCCGCCGCCGGTCAGTCAGTGCGTCGCCGATGTGGAGCAGAGATTGAGGACCAGCACGCCGGCAATGATCAGCAGAATGCCGAAGACCGCCGGCAGATCGAGCCGCTGCCCCATGAAAGCCCAGGCAACCACAGCGACCAGCGCCGTTCCCAGGCCGGACCAGATCGCATAGGCAATGCCGACCGGGATTGATTTCAGCGTGAGCGACAGGAAGTAGAAGGCAGAGGCATATCCCGCGACAACCACGCACGACGGCCAGAGCCTGGTGAACCCTTCGGCCGACTTGAGCGCGGATGTCCCGGCAACCTCACTGATGATCGCCACCAGCAGATACAGCCATTTGTGCATGGGGTCGAGACCTCTTTCTCATGGTTCAGGGAAGGACTGGCGGGGCCATGGCGGGCCTCCCGGAGTGCGCTAGTGCTTCCTGCGGCCACCTGCCATGTCGATAGAAATATGAGCCGCCGGCCCTCTCACGCTGAACACCTTGTAGCACACCCTCCGGCGTGCCGCAAGGCTCCGGTCCCCCGGCGGCGGGAAGGGCTTGTTGTGCTGCCTGTCACGGCTTTTTTCAGTGGGGGCGCGCGGTGAAGGAGTAGCGCCGGGCCACGGAGGCGGTGTTGTGGAGGGTGGCCAGGAGCGCGGGGTCGTTGCCGAGCCCCTGGGGTGCGACGCTGTCGCGCAGGATCTGGAGCGCACCCAGGAGCGGGGCGGCTTCGGTGCTGGCAGTCACGCGGTCGTCTTCGCCCAGGGCGGCGATCAGGTCGGCCAGTCCCTTGTACTCCCTGGCTTCGGCGAGGTTGCCAGCGGCCAGGGCGGCCAGGTGGTCGAAGTAGACGGGGGCGATGGCCGGTGCGCCCGTGACGATGGCCAACTGGGTCAGGAGGGCCCGGTAGGCGGTCTGTTCCCCCTCTCCGCCCACCAGGGTCTCGTGCTCGTGGAGCGGCAGGCTGGTGCGGATGAGGCGGTAGACGTTGACGAAGCGCAGCCCCCGGCGCGGGGTGGCGCCGGCATGGGGGGCCAGTTCGGCCATGAAGGCGGTTTCGTGGGAGGTGAGGGCCATGGTGCGGGCCTCGTGCTCGTGGAAGGACTCCTCGCCGGTGTCGGGCTGCAATGTCGCTTCGGGGAGCGGAGTTTCCACCGGTGCCGCGGTGGTGGTTGCTTCAGTCACGGCGGGCGTCTGCTCTGTCGATGGTTGGGGCGAAGACGCCGGCGGGGCGGCGTCCGAGGCCGGTTCGGGCGGCACGGCTGCCCGGTCGGCCTGGGCTGCGGACTCGGCCGCCACGATCCCCTTGATATAGTTCCGGCA
This sequence comes from Geobacter sp. PheSNFMC, assembly GCF_059620965.1. NCBI lineage: Bacteria > Pseudomonadati > Thermodesulfobacteriota > Desulfuromonadia > Geobacterales > Geobacteraceae > Geobacter > Geobacter sp. PheSNFMC. Next base: position 41,359 of record NZ_JCAMRN010000004.1, on the reverse strand, counting down.
GGCGTCGGCATCCATGGCGCGCACCCAGTAGGGGAGCTGGAAGATCTTTTCCAGGTAATCCTGGGACGAGGCGGCCCGTTCCCGGTCGGAGTTGTTGGGGGCGGTGCGCCGGTCGGCGGTGTCGTGCCGCGCCTCGCCGGCGGGAGCGCCGGCACGGACGGGGGCCGTGGCGCCGGTGCCGGGGATGATGACGGTTTCGGCCAGGAGCTCCGGGTAGACCTCCTTGAGGGAGCGGGAGACCCAGCGGGCATCCACGGCCACGACCACCACGAAGAGGGGGAAGCAGAGGAGCAGGTGGATGGCCTGGAGAACCTCCACGACCTTTTCGGGGGGGCAGCGGTCCAGGTCGTCGATGTAGAGGATGATCCGCTCGAACAGGCGCAGGGATTCGACGTCGAAGGTGGTGGAGGCCCGGAGGGCAGCGGTTTCCTCATCGGTCAGCACGTCGCCGGAGCGGGCGATGAGTTCTTCCACCCTGCGGACGTAGTCGAGCCGGGCGCGCTCGTATTCCTCGGCCAGCTCCCGGTCGTGCTCGGCGTCGGCCATGAGCTGGGCCAGTTGGCCGAAGTCCTTGCGGATGGTGGCGATGATCCCCAGGTGCTTGGCGTAGTCCCCGCTGACGACCTTGTCGCGGATAAAGGCATTGAGCCGCCCCCGGGCCGTGGCCCCCTGGAAGTCGCGGGCCGCGTCGGCGGCGCGGCGGTCGGCCTCGGCCAGACGGCGCTCGGCCTGCTCCACATCGCTCCTGAGCCGGGCTGCCTCGCGCTCGGCATCGGTGAGCAGGGCCGCTTCATTGCTGTTCTTCCTGAATTCCTCGGTCCGTTCGGCAATGGCCGTTTCCAGGTTGGCGCGGAAGCCTTCAAGGGTGTCCAGGGCGGTGGCGGTCCGTTTGAGGGCCGTGCCCGCGAACCCGGCCACGGAGGCCATGACCGAGGAGAGTCCCAGAACGGCGCTGTTCACCTCTTTCAGCCAGGAGAGCACCTCTGTCCGCCCCAGGATGTCCCGGAACCAGACCACGCTGACCGGCGCCGCAACGAGGATCAGGGCCAGGGCCGCCAGCCACCGGGGACGGCCGAGCATGGCCACGGCGTTCCGCCCCAGGGTCCGGGCCCGTCCGGCCTGGGTGGCGGTTTCCTGGAGCACTTCGCTCAACTGCCGGGCCGAAGCGGAGAGTTCCGGCACTCCCAGGGCCTTGCCGGCGCGGTCGATGGTCTCGCGCGTCTCCGGGTCCCTGCCCAGGGTCGCGCCCACGGCGGTCCAGAATTCGCCTGTCGTTGCCACGGCCTGGCGGGCCAGGGCCGTCTCGAATCGGGCCCGGACGGTTTTAAGGTTTTCTTCGGCCTCCTGGCGCTGGCGGCGGCGGAGCACCAGTTCGTCCATGGCCTCCAGCCTGAGGGTGCGGGAGGTGGAGAGGTGGTCGAAGAGGAGGTCCACGGTCTCGTTGGGGTTTTCGGGGCGTTCCTTGAGCCAGCGATCCAGTTCGGTGAAGATGTAGTCCACCAGGCTGGCCCACAGGTTGGATTCCACGTAGTGCCAGGCATTGAAGCGGATCTGGACGATGTTGCCGTGGAAAGGTCCGTCGCTGTCCGCGTCCCGGGAAATCCGGGCCACGTGCTCGTGCATCAGCTTCATGAAGAAGGTTTTGCCCGAGCCCCATTCGCCGAATACCCCGATGGAGAGGGGCGGGCGGATGGCGCGGCCCGCGGCGAGGCGGGCAAAGGCCCGGGCCTCCTGCCGCACGTCCATGAGGTCCGTGGCCGAGGTGGGGTCGTCGGCAGTGAACCGGGCGATGAGGACGTCGGGTCCGGCGCTGACGGGCGGGACGGGGGCCGCGGCGGCAAAGCTCTTGAAGGTGGTGCCGGCGGGGGGCGGCTCCGAGGAAGGCGCCTCCGTTGCCTGTTCCAGGGCCAGGGAGACCCAGGTGGAATCTTCGGACGGGAAGGTCCGCTGGAGGAAGTCGAGGGTGCTGCGCTGCCAGGCGGCGATGTCGGCTCCCCAGCCGATGAGCTGCTTTCTGTGGTCGTCGGAGAGGCGGAAGGCGAGGGCCGCCAGCAGGTGGCGCGTGCCCATCCGGCGGGGCTCGGCGCCGTCGCGGGTGGCGATGCCCAGCGCCGACGCGAGGATGTCGCGCACCGACGAGGAGTAGAACTCCCTTGCTTCGGGCAGGGTGCCGGTGGCTGCCTGCTCCTCAATCTTGGGGCGCACCTCCTCGGCGGTGCGTACCAGGTCGGCGATGGCCTCGGCCCGTTCCCCCGTCTCCCGGGCGTAGCGCGAGAACCAGGCGCCGGTTTCGTCCTCCACCAGGATGGCCCCCACGAGGATGGACGTGAAGTTCACCGGCGTGCCGTCCCCCCTGATGGCGCCGGCCCATGCGGCAAGGCGCATGAGCCGGTCAAGGGACGGTTCGTAGGTCGCACTGGGAGGGAACGGCGTCAGAGAGGCTGATTCGGGCCTGTCCATGGGACGCTTTAGCGGTGCCGGTCGAGGTCAGCGATTCCTGCCGCCGCCGGCTCCCATCCCCTTGCCGGCAGGTCCCATGCCCGCCGGGCCCATGCCGCCGCCCGGCACCGGCGGCTCGTCGGGAAGGGTCAGTCCCCGCTCCCTGGCCCGCTCTTTCATCCGCTCATGGTGCTCTTTCCGGATCTTTTCGCGCTCCTCCGCGGTCTTTGCGGCGTGCACCCGGGCCCGGTACTCGGCCCGTTCCTTCTTGGTCATGAGCTGGCTGCCGTAAATCCGTTCCTGCTCCTTTGCCTCGGTCCGGACGTTCTCCTTGATCCGCTCCCGGACGCGCTCCTGGTCCGTTGCCGGCGCCACACCGGCGGAAAGCGACAGTGCCCCCCCCACAACGGCTACGATCAGAGATTGTTTGTTCATGGCTGACTCCTTTCCTTCAGTGCTTTGGCTCAGCGGAAACCAGGAGCGGAATCGCCCCAACCACAAGGCCGACGCTCTTCAGTACTTCAAGAATGGCGGTCAGGTCGACCCGTGGGGAAGTTTGGTCTGACTGTTGCGTCTTTCAGTGCATGGGCATGCTCGTATTGCACCGGAATGCCGGGCGCCCCCACTAAGTTGCCGGAGGGGCGCCCGGCGGTTCAAGCCGGCTTCAGGTCGTTGCATATCCTCACCGGCCACAGGGCTTCGCGCCAGTGGGGGCCGCCCGGCGTGTAGGTCCTGTCCTGGACGCGGAGCTTGAAGACGTACACGCAGCACTCGCCCCGGGGCAGGAGCAGGTCGGCCGGGACCGGGTAGCCCACCGATGCGCTGCAGAGCGGATCGATTGCCCGCAGGTCGAACTGGGCCAGGGTGCCGAAGACCGCAGCGGGGAGCGGGTTGGCAGGGTCGCAGGGGGTGCAGGAGGTGCCCGGATCGCCTACGCGGTTCGTGCCGAAGAAGCAGGGGCTTCCCATGCTCCAGGAAACGGGGATCTGGACTTCGGTTCCCCCCTGCTTGCTCACCTTGACCCAGTAGAAGTCGAAGTTGTCGTTGGGCCGGGTGAGGGGGAGGGCAGGGTCAATGTACTCGTCCCATGCGATGCCCGAGAGCGGCAGGTTCCAGGGGACTCCGCAGTCGGGCGGGGTGGCGAAGCTGCTGACGCGGATATCGGCGCAGCGGGGCACCGCGTCGATCCGGATCATGGCGCAGATGGGCTTGTTGTCGATCCAGACCTTCTGGGTGTCGTAGTAGAGGGTGCCCCCCGTGTCCTCCACCACAAGGCGCAGGGTGACCAGCCCGCTCAGGCCGCAGGTGGAGACGTGGGTCTGCCAGCAGGAGGGTGCGAGCCGTGCCTCGGGGACGTTCATCAGGCAGTAGGGGGGGAAGGGGACCGGCACCACGCAGTCGGTGACCCAGGAGGCGGTCAGCACCGAGGTGTCCTTGCGCATGTTCATGTCCCGGTACTGCCAGACCGTGTTGTACTCCACCTTCCAGATGTTGATCCAGCCGCCGGTGGTGGGGTCGGTCTCGAAGCCGGGCTTGTAGTCGATGAGGTAGCGCTTGATCTTCCGCCCTTCGCACCCGCCCACGAAGGCGCTTCCCCAGATGGAGAGGCATTCGCCGAAGGATATCTCGTGGACCCCCGAGGGGCGCGTGCAGAGAGCCGGCACGGTTTCCACGAACATGGCCGCGGGGTCGTAGGCTGTGGTGTCAAGGGTGAAGGCTCCGTCAAAGCCCAGGATGCGGACATCCTGCTTGAACAGGGAGAAGGTGATGGTCCTGACGCAGGTGGTTCCCTGGACCCCGTACACGGTGAGGCGGATGGTGTAGACCCCCTCGTCCCGTGCCGTGGTGTCGAAATAGGCCAGGAGCCCGCCCGCCACGGGGGAGTTCCCCTGGGTGCCGCCGCCCGGGGGGATCGGGGGATAGTGGAAGTCCGAAGCGTGCCAGGCAATGCCGTCGCGGGACCACTCCAGCACGTAGCGCAGGAACCCGCCCCCCGTGGCCGTCCCCTTCACGGCCACCACCAGAGCCTTCAGGTCCGCGTTGACCTCTTCGGCCACGCAGCCGGCGGGGTCGGTCAGCTCGCAGACCAGGGGCTGGAAGCAGCGGCGCAGGCAGCGGAAGTAGGCCACCAGGCAGCGGACCAGGTCGATGAGCGAACGGGAGCGCCCCAGGCACCAGCCGAAGCGGAAGGCGCAGATGCACCAGCAGCGGCAGAGCCAGAAGCGCGGGTCCTTGCTCAATTTCTCGAAGAGTTCGGCCCCCATGAGGAGCCGGGCGTTGTCCACCGTGAGGAACTTCTCGAACAGGGCCTCGGCCGCGTCGCCCCCCGAGTGGCAGTCAACCTGGCCCGACACGGCCCCGTCGGCCAGTTCCATGGAGTGATCCATGGCCTTGGCCTCCTGCTCCAGCCAGGGCCTGAAGACCTCGGCAAAGCCTGCCGTGAGCTTGCGGAAGTCGGCCCGCTCCTCCGGCGTGGGCTGGCGGCCGGTGGGATCGTTCTGGAAGAGGCGGCGGATGCAGAGCCAGTAACGGTAGAGGTAATAGACCGACACCGGGAAGGTGCGGGAGCGGGAGAGAAGCCAGCCGAAGCGGAGGCAGCAGAGGATCTTGCGCAGGCACCACTGCCACTGGTCGATGGGTCCCAGGGCCTCCCGGGCCTGGGGGGTGAGGGTGCGCAGGGCCACGTCGGCGGTGGCCAGGGGGGCGAAAAGCCGGTCGGCGAGAAGCTGCTCGTCCTCGCAGCTGTGGGGTTGCTTTTCCGCCACGGCCACGAGCCGCTCGGCGGATTCGCTCAGTTTGAGTTCTTCTTCGAGAATGGGACGCCAGGCGTCCAGGAGTTGTTGGAGGACGAACTGGAAGTCCTCCCGGTTAATGTCCCCGTTCAGGAGCGCCTTGACGGTCTCCGCCGTCAGTTTCGTGTCCTTTTCCATCCGTGGACTCTCCTTCCATCCGCATCCGTGCGGACATACGCGCATCCGGCGCGTCAGGCGTACCGCAGGTACCGCTCTGCCACCCACTGCTGCTCGGCGGGGTGGATACGGACCCAGCCGTCAGCCGTTTCGAATACGTTGACCCGTACCCCCCGCTTAAGCCCCTTGACCACGGGGAACTCCGTCCCCCTGCCGGCCCGGACGTTGAGGCTCGAGGCCACAACCTCGCCGCTCTTGAGCGGAACCGGCGCACTGGGCGCGGTCCCCCCCGTGAGCTGGGCCAGGGTCTGGGCCACCAGGGGGATGAAGCCGGCCGTGGCCGCATCCATGGAGTTGCCGCCGAAGAAGGCGGTGCCCGGGCAGGTCTTTGTGGTGCCGGATCCGCCCGTGCGCTTGCCGGAGTTCAGATCATACCAGTGGTGATACACGATGGAGTCGGTGTCGGGCGTCAGGTTGAACTCCCTGCAGAGCAGGGCGTTGATCTTCACGATGGCGTCCCGGTGGGCCGGGGTCATGGCGTCTCCGCCCGCATCGAAGTTGCCCAGGTTCTCCAGGCAGATCCCCTCCTGGTTTGCCCCCTTGACGCCGCAGGGGACCTTGTCGATGGAGCGGCAGGCCGCCACGGTGCCGTCGGGGAACGAGGTCAGGTTCTGGGCAATCTCCGAGAATCCCCGTTCGGCCATGTGGAAATGCTCCATCCCTTCCAGCAGGCCGAAGTGGTTGCCCCCCGTGAACTGGGCGTAGCCGGGCAGGTAGGTGTGGTGGTTCTGGACAAGCTTGACGGAGCGGCTGAACCGGGTCTCCAACAGCCACTGGTCGAACTCGTCCATGGTGAAGAGGAGGAACTTGCCCTTCTTCTTCATGGGGTCTCCTCCCTCAGATGGTGAACGGCCGCTGCTTGAGAAACGCCGGATCGGGCGTCCCCGCGGTGAAGAAGTTGGGGGTCTGGTCCGGCGGCATCCGCTTGACGATTGCCTTGTGGAAGGAGCGGTAGCTCCCCTTGTAGAGGCCGTTTTTCCAGACCCGGAGCAGTTGGCCCGTGAAGGCGCCGTTGAAGGCCCCGTCCTGGGAGAGCTGGTTGTCCTGGCAGCCGGAGATGAGCAGGATGGACGCTTTCACGTCGGCCAGATCCACCTGTTTCGTCTCCTTTTGGATCCTGTCGTAGAACTCCCTGTTGGCCCGGTAGGTCCGCATGGCTACGCTCTGGGGCATGGCCCGGTAGCGGATTTCTCCCTCGTCCGGACCGATGGAACGGGCTGCGGTGGTACCGTTGTAGTAGGCCATCTTGACCACGGTTCCGCTGTGGCAACTGTCGGAAAAGACCAGGACCCTGACCCCGGCGGTGAACGTGCCGAGCAGGGCGTAGAGCTCGTCGTCGATCAGTTCGCCGTCGAAGAGGCACCAGGTTTCGTCGACGCCGTCCGGCTCGTCGTTGGACGTGTCCGGCACCTGCCCCCCGTGGCCCGAGTAGCTGAGCATGAATATGTCGCCCTTGCCGAGCGCCTTGGCGGCTTTGCCGATGGCTTCGATGACCTTGGCCCGGGTGGCTGCCTTGGTCATGAGGGTCGTGACGGCAAAGCCCTTGTCCGCAGCGACGGCCGCCATGTCCTCGGCGTCGGCCTCGCAGGCGTTGAGCTTGCCGGACCAGCCGCCGTAGTGTTTCGGGTCAACGGCGTTGAGTCCAATGGCGAGTGCTATTCCCTTTGGCATGGGTGATGATCTCCTTTTTAGTGAAGTGTCAGCGTTTTTTCGCATACCAGCCGAACGGTATCTTGGACCACCAGGTGTAGCCGCCCATGACGTTGCGGGTCCAGGTGGTGACATAGCCGGTGAACTGCTGGCTGTTCCCCGGGAAGGCGATGGTGAAGCTCACCCTGTGGTCCGAGCGCTTGCAGCCGGGGTTGCCGTTGTTGGCATCCTGGCCGCCGATGGTTCCGGTCATGGCGTAGGCCTTGCCGTCCTGGCCGGTGTAGGTGCCGGAGATGCTCCAGACCGGGTAGCCGCAGGAGCCGACCTTGACGACCCGCGACTGCCAGATCCGGTTGATGACCAGAGTCCCCTTCCAACCGTCGTGGTCCATGTCCCAGGTGCCGCGCAGGAATTCCGCGGTGCTCGCCACCCTGGCGGTGGGGTCGCCGAAGAGCATGTACATGACCACGTCCTGCTGGTGGGAGGTGGAGGTGCCGTGGTTCTGAACCATGAGGGCCTTGGCCCGCTGGAAGATGCCGCCGGGGGTCACCTCGCCGTGGTCAATGATCGCCCTCCAGAGGTATTTGTCGAAGTCGTTGTTGGCGTAGGTGGGGGAGTTGCGCGATGCACCCAGGACCGCCACGCACTTGCCGTCGCGCAGGAAGGCCTCCACCACCGTTTCGGTGGCCTGATCGTCGATCCAGGCGTTCTGACAGCAGATGCAGAAGACCAGTGGCGGCATGGCTCCGTTATTGAGGGCCTTGATCTCGGCCACGCGCAGTCCGTTGGCCGATGACCAGGCAGTCTTGGAGCCGTGGCCCCGATAGTTGGCGACCAGTACTCCGGCGTTCATCTTGTTCACCACCTGCTGGCGGGTGCTGCTGTCGCCGTAGAGCTTGGCAACGGTGAAGCGGGGAGCGATCATGGTGGCGATCTCGTCGGAGCAGGTCTTGTAGACCCCGTCCTCGTAGGCCACCAGCGCCACCTGATTGGGCCAGCCTCCCCAGTCGGGACCCCGGCGGACAGCATAGGCGGCCAGGTTCTGGCAGATCTGCTGCATCTTGACGGCGTCGGAAGTAGGGAGGCGGGAAACCACGATCTCGGGGCTCAGGTTGCCGCGGATGTCGGCGTAGTAGTGGTCGGAGGCGTAGGTGCCGCCGCCGATGGTCCAGGAGTGTGTGGGGATGGCGTCCACGTCGCCCGCCAGGACCACGAAGCGGGGCGGGCAGCTCCAGTTGTCCCAGGCCCAGGAGAGGCAGGCCCGGATCGATTCCTTGATGTCGGCGGCAGGGAATTCTGCGGTGATGGTCTGGGTGGTGGCCACCCGGGCGTAGTGGGGCCAGCCGGTCTTGGCGGCGAGCAGGGGCTGCACTGCCGTGGAAAGGGCCTGAGTGGTGATGATGAGGTACTCGCAGACGATGCCGGTCTGCTTCAGCACCGGACCGGCATCGGTGGGGCCCCGGCTCCCCATGGCAGGCTCGGGGGTGAGACCGCCGACGATTCCGCCCGGCTCCGGCGGTTCCTCGCGGAAGACCGAGGCGTTCAGTCCCCGAAACTCTCCTCCCACGTTCTCGATATCAAGGATCATGTCCGAGAGCAGGGGGGTGACGGCCCGGGAGCGGGGGACCGCGTCGCGGGTGGCGGGGATGTCGTAGCTCACCTCTATGGTCATGCTCTTCACGAGGGATATCCTGCCCGATTTTGGCTTGTACTGGGCCAGGTAGACCAGCACGTGGGCCACCGGCACCCCCTCGACGCTCCTGAGTCCCAAAAACTCAACGTCTTTGCCCGGAAACTCCTTGTCCGAGCCGTAGACCTCAGCCTTCGGCTTGAACTCGTCCTTGCCCGCCAGGTGCTCTTCCTCTGTCACTGGCTTGGGCGCTGGCCGCAGATTCCAGGTGCCCGGGACCTCCTGCATGGTCTTTTTGACCACGGTCACCGTGATGTTTTTCGCCCCCAGGGGGACCGCCACGAAGATCCCCTCCTGGGGTATTTCGGGGTATCCCTCCTGGGCCGCGCTGCCGGCACCCGGCACGTACAGGGTGTCGTATTGTTTCGATCCCGCCGCAAAGGTCCCTTTCCACGCCCCGCCCAACTCGTACACCACCTTCGTCGAGCCACGCCGCGCCCGGGCCACCGTCCGGTCCCGCACCGCCGCGATGCCCGACTTCTGGACCTTCTTGGCTGAGGGGGCATCTTCCTTTGCTCCTTTTCTCACGGATATCCACTGCTGGTCTGCCATGTTTCTTTCTCCTGAACATGTGGTTTAAGCAACCGTCTAAACGTTCCTGACCCGCGGAACCATCGGTCGCGCCGTTTTCCGGGAGCATCTCCTCTTCTGGCGGGTCATCCCCCCGGCCATCATTCGTTTCTTGAAAGTGAATAGGGGCGGATGACGGGCCGGTGTCCGGCCTGTTCCAGAGACGGAGCCATGGAGCGGCCCCCGGGGGTTTTCTCCAACTCCGCACCGACGCGCGCGGCGATCATGGGCATTGCTTCCAGCGGGGACGCTGGTTGGTGCGGAATGCGGGGCGCGGTCGTTTACGGTATGGGAATGGGGCGTGGCATGACAGTGCTGCCGGCGCAGTCGGGGGACATTGTGCCGTGGAGGGGGTGTTTCCGGAAGATATGCGGATACTGGAGACGGAGACATGGAGCCCTCCCTGGCTCGCGTGGCGCGTCCCTGCGCGGCTTTCTCCCCAAGAGGGTGCCGCTGTGGTGTTCATAATGCCGTTTGCCCGTGGGCAGGTCCTGCCCGGGCAGTCGGAACTCATGACACCAGTGATCGATTTCCACCAAGTATATCCCGATAGTTACCGTATGCAAGCCGTTATGAAAAAAATCACATCGTGCAACAGGCCGTAATGACTAGTGTTATGTCTCTGCGGGCATGTGCCAGGTCCTGCTTGTCGGCCAGCGGATTTGTCCCGGGTGAGACAGTCCCCGTTTCTGGTATACTCATCAGGACGCCGGGATGGTACCCCCGCGAAAGGAGTCTGCCGATGATGAAGCCGGTCTACCTCTTTTTTCTCCTGGTGTTCGTCGTGCCTGGGGTAACGGGGGGGATTCTGGCCGCGAACCGGGCGAGAAGCGTCATTGTGTGGAGCCTGCTGAGCGCCGTCTTCCCCATCTTCCTGCTGGTCATTTACTTCCACAAGCCCCTGCGGGAGGTTGAGGGCAAATTCCGCCGCTGCGGCGGTTGCGGCGAGTTCATCCCCTGGCGCGAGACGGCCTGCAGATACTGCGGGCAGGAGCAGCCGGCGCACCGCTGACACCCAGTGCGCTGAAGCGCGCCTGTTCCCGCCATAAATTCCGATTTCATCCGAGGAGGCACGGAACGTGAAGATTCTTCTTGCCGAGGACGACCCCATTACCCGCAAGTTCATGGAGATCATGCTGGAGCGGCGCAACTTCGAATTCGTATCCGCGAGCGACGGCCATGACGCGGTTGAAAAGTGGGAAGCGGGGGAGTTCGACGTGGTGCTCATGGATGTGCAGATGCCCCGTCTCGACGGCTACGAGGCCACGGGCCTGATCCGCGAGAGGGAGCGCGACCGGGGGCGGCGCACTCCCATCATCGCCCTCACCGCCCATGCCCTGCGCAAGGATGAGGACCGATGTCTCGCCGCCGGTATGGATGGTTATCTTTCCAAGCCCATTGACTTCACTAAGCTCATGGAGTGCCTCGGCGAGATTCAGGCCCGGCAGGGGCGGGAGTAGTGTCCGTCTCTCAGGTCCGGTCCCGCTCCTGCAGGATCGCCGACACCGCCCGCCAGAGCCGGAAGGCGTCCGACAGCTTCGGCTTCAGCTCCACGTGCATGAGGTCGTCCAGAACGAAGAGCCGTCGCCGGTCGCGGGGCACAGCCCGGGCCAGGGCCTCGCTCTCGGCGGCGGGGATGATGTCGTCATCCCGGCCGTGGATGATGATCAGCCGGGTCGCGAGTCCGCGCAGATCATGACGTGAGGGATCAAGGTCCGCCATGTCCCGGCGGATCGGCTCCGGCAGCCTCGCCATGAGTGCCGGCACCTGCCGGGGATCGGTGTTGGCGAAGAAATCGTAGAGGCTTTTCCCCTCGGGGCCGAGCCCCCGGGCCAGATCGTCGGTCCGGGCCGCAGGGTCGTCCATCTTGCGACGCGCCAGTTTTTCAAGGGCCGCCCGGTCCCGGGCGTTTTCGATCCGGCCCGCGTTGGCCAGGACGAACACCCATTTGCCGTAGTCGTTGGGCGTGCCCCGCCGCCACCGCTCCCCGTCCCGGTACCAGCCGGTGGTGAAAAAAGTCAGGACGTTCCGCAGATCGTAGTATCCCCCCACCGTAACCAGGAACCGGACCCGCTGCCCGGCCCGCGGCTCCAGCGCCGCCAGCAGCGCCGGGCCGGCGGCGTAGCTCAGGGCTGCCACGCCGCATTTCCCGCCGGGCGAAAGTTCGGGGCGGGAAGAAAGCCAGACGATGGCATCGGCGGTTTCACCGATGTCGCGACTCCCCGCCCGCAGGCTCCGGAAACCCGCCAGGTCGGGGACGAGGACGGCGAAGCGTGCCCGGGCCAGGGTGGCGGCGAAGGCCTGCAACCGCGGATCGTCAGTGCCCTCCCCGGCTGCTCCGGGCAGGAGCACGAGCCCCGCCCTGATCCGTTCGCCGGGCAGATAGAGATCGCCCCGGTAGTTCCGCCCCTCCACCGCATAGGGAACCATCAGCCGTCGGGGAGGCGGGGTCTGCTCCGTGAGGCCGGATGGGCCCCGGCCCGCCGTCAGGTCGGTCAGGACCAGGACCGCTTCCCAGCCGCGCGGCATCGAGCATCCCCACAGGCAGAGGATGAGGGCCGGCAGCACCGCCATCCGCGCCATGGGGCCGCTTCTCAGCCGGTCACGGCGATGTCGATGCTTCCCTCCCAGTAACCATGAAGATTGCACCGTTCATTGACCACCAGGGTGATTTTCCCCTCCGGCGCCGCCTCCTTGGGGATGGTCACGGTGAAGGTCGCCTTGGGCGACAGGAACCCGCGCGGCTGCATATCCACCCTGCCTGCCGGCTCGTTGCCCACGTTGAGTTCGATGACCTGAATCCAGTGGGTAGGTCCCATGGGGTGGATCACCTCGCCCACCGCCACCTCCACGGTGAACGGTTCGCCCGCCTTGACCGTTTTGGGGGCAGTGATGACCGGAACGTGCTTCTGCTCCAGGGGGCTCTTCTTGGCCGGATCCTTGGCGCGGTTAATGGTCTCGAACAGGGATTGGTCCGCCTTGACCGGGTAGTATCTGCCGGCCGCGACCGCCTCGCGGGCGATGCCGGCCGCCACGGCGCCAAGTGCGGCGGTCTTCAGAAAGGTTCTTCGATCCATGGCCCCTCCTGTGGTACCATAGCTCCGTTCCTGGGGACCGGAGCGGGTGAGAGAAACGCGTGCTCTCAAGTGTAAAGCCGGTGCCGTGAATGTCAACGCGACCAACGGAACCATCCTCTGTCAACCGGGAAGCGGTCCGGACGTTATAAAGAACAAATGTCGCGGGCAAGGAGAAGTGACGCTGGATACAACAGACGCATTGAACCGATTCCTGGCCGGCGTAGAGCGCAGGGCGTTCCGCATGGCGCGGCTCGCCACCTCCGACGATGACGAGGCCCTGGACGTGGTCCAGGACGCCATGCTCGGCTTTGTCAGAAACTATGCGCGGAAGCCCGAGGCGGAGTGGCCGCCGCTGTTCCACCGGACGCTCCAGAGCCGGATTGTGGACTGGCACCGGCGCTCGACCCTGCGGAGTCGGTTCCGGGCCTGGCTCGGCAGAAACGATGACAAAGACGGCGGCGATCCCCTGGACGAGATCGCGGACGTGAATTCGCCCGATCCGGCACGGCAGTTGTTGCGCCGGGACCTGGGGAGCGCCATTGAAACGGCCCTGCGCAAGCTGCCGACGCGACAGCGGCAGGCGTTCCTCCTGCGCAACTGGGAAGGGCTCGATACGGCGGAAACCGCCTTTGCCATGGGATGCTCCGAGGGGAGCGTCAAGACCCATCTTTCGCGGGCGGTGCATGCGCTTCGCGGCATGCTTGAGGAGTACGGACCATGAGACAGGACGAGCGTGACGAGCGGATGATTCAATCGGTCAGGCGCGAACTCGACCGGAGCACCGGCGACCTGGATGGCGCCATTGCGGGCCGGCTGGCGGAGATCCGGGGCAGGGCCGTGGCGGAGGCGGGACGCCGGCACTTCCCGTTCATCCCCCGTTGGATGACGGTCGGCGGCATCGCCACCCTGGCTGCGGCGGCGGTGGCCGGCATCATCTGGTTTGCACCGCCTTCGGTCGAACCGGTGCCCGTGGCCGTCCAGGACGACCCGGAACAGATGGAGATGATTGCCGCCAATGACCATATCCAACTGTACGAGGATATCGAATTCTATCATTGGTTGGCAGCCCAGGAGAAACAGTGACGTCAGACGGTCAGGGCCGAATATGGGGGAGCGTGATGGGTAGCTGGCGAGTGGTGGTGGTCTGCATGGTGCTGGGCATGGCGGGCACGCCCGCATGGGGCGAGGGAGACGGGGTGTCGTGGGAAAGGTTGACCCCCGAGCAGCGCGAGGTCCTCCACTCCTTTGCCGAGCGCTGGAACTCCTTTCCCTCGGACCGCCAGGAACGCCTGCTGCAAAGCGCCGAACGGTGGCGCGCCATGGCTCCTGACGAGCGCCGGGTCGCCCGTGAGCGTTACCGTCACTGGCGTGACTTGGCCCCGGAGCAGCGCGAACAGATCCTCAGGCGGATCAGGGAGTTTCACAGCCTTGACCCCGCCGAACAGGAGCGCATCCGGCGGACGTTCAACCGGTTCCAGAACCTCCCTCCCCAGGAGCGCGAAGCCATCAAGGGGAAGTGGCGTTCGCTGCCGCCGGAGGAGAGGCGGCAGCTCAAGGAGCGGTGGCGCACCATGACTGACGAGCAGCGGCAGGAGTTTTTGCGGGAGAGGGCAACCGGCGATGCCGCCACGCGTTAACCCATCCAAGAATGCAGCCATATCAAAAGCGCTGGAGGTTGTGAGGTAAACCAAATGGTTCCGCGGATGGTGCTGGCCCTGGGGAGCTCGACCGGCTCCACCGCCTGCAGGGCAATGCCGGCCGCGATACCTATCGCAGCACAACCGGCGCGTGCGGTGGCACTGCCGTCCCCCTCTTGCCGACCAGAGCCCCGGAGTGTTCCTCCGGGGTTGTCGTTTCTCGCCCCCTTCTGGGACAGTCACGTCTGCGCCACATGAATGGCAGGAAGCCGCCAGCGGATTCTCCGGCTCCGTGACCCCGTGCGCCCGAAAAAAATCTGCCCCGGTGAGCACGACGAGGGGGAAAGCTTCAGGATTCCGGGAGGGTGATCAATCTGCCAGCCAGGAATTCGTCAGCGAGCCGCGGCTCGTTCAGGAAACGGGCAACCGTGCCCACCAGCTCACGTCCCGCCGAGTCCATCCCCCGCCGTTCAAGGGCGGCGGCGACGGCCCGGTAGGCCTGTTCCATGAGGTACTTCTGGAACAGGTTGCACTCCAGCGCCACGTCTTCGTCCGAGGTGCGCGACTCCAGGGCACGGCGGCACTGGGCCGCGTCTATGGAGGTGAGGGCGCGGCACATGAGGGGCCGGACCGGATGGATGGAGCACCAGCCCCGCCCGTCGAGGAAGGGGCACGTCACTGCGCCCCTGATCCGGTCGGCATCGTCGAGCCAGCGGATGGCGCGTGCCGCAGCAGCGAGCCGCTCCGCCAGGCGGTCCGCCTCCCCGGTGCCGAGGCGCTGCCGAAGCCAGGCGGCGATGGTCCATGCCTCGGGCACGAGAACCGACACGTTTACGATGCAGCAGGTCATGCAGCCGGGGCCGCAGGCGATCCGGACGTCGTGGCCCCCGTTAGGCCGTGCCGAGAGGAGTGCTTCGGCGCGGGCCACGATGCGGGTTGTGGCCGGGGCGATGCCGGCCGGGTCCGTGACCCCGTCGAACTGGACGGCTGCCAGGTCAGCCAGCTCTTCACCCATGCGCAGGATTGCCAGAACGTTGTCCACCATGGTCCGAAGCCTCCGGCTCAATCACGGCAGGGCGCCTGCCTCAGGCTCTAATTTTAAACGAGAACAAAAAGGTGTCAAAGGGCGGACGTCGGGCGGGGCGCGTGGACAAAGGGGGCACGCAACCCGTGACATGGAAAGGAGTCTCCACCGGCCTGCGCGTTGGCACGGGACATGAGGCCGCAGGGGCAGAGAGACATCAACGGGAGGTCATGCCATGAAAGCGAATGGCATGGCGCTGATTCACGATGCGGCCCGCGGACTCGGCACCGCCCGTCTGTGCCTTCTGCTGCCGGCTACGCAGGAAATCTTGGCCTGAGCACAGGTTGCGGGCATACGGGATACACCTATTCTGCTATACTGTAACAATGCGTCATCAACGCCTTGAAGGCCGTCACATTGTCCGCATCGCTCCCGGCGAATATCACGTCACCACAGGCGGGGGAGTCATTTCGACGCTCCTCGGTTCGTGCGTGGCCGCCTGCCTGTTCGACCCGGAAAACGGCGTGGCAGGGATGAACCATTTTCTGCTCAGCAATCGCCGCTACTCCCGCACCATGCCGTTCTGCTTCACCGAGGCGGGGCGCTACGGCATCCACTCCATGGAGTTACTCATCAACTCCCTCATGCGCCACGGCGCACGGCGGGAGAACCTCCGCGCCAAGGCCTTCGGCGGTGCCTCAATTCTGGTCAATCGCGCCGAGGTTGGCAACTTTTCCTGCGTCGGCAGCGTCAATGCCCGGTTCGTCCGGGAGTTTCTCGCCAATGAGGGGATTCCGCTCCTCTCGGCCGACTTGGAAGGGGAGCGGGGCCGTGTGATCTATTTCGATACAGCGGATTTTTCCGTGTTCGTCCGCAAGATCCGGTTCCAGCGGAGTCTCGTGGTGGCCAAGCGCGACCGGAGCGTGTGGGAGCACGGGGTCCGTGCCCATGATGAGGAACCGGCCTCGGTCGACCTCTGGCTGCCGGGGTAGGTCGAGGCCTCACCATGCCGGGAACGTGCCGTAGACCGGGTTCGACAGGTTGCCGTAACGGTCGGTGAGATAGATGGTAAAGGTGTAGGTCCCCGGCGGATAGGTGAGGTAGTCGATCGAGAACGAAACCGTGCCGCCGGTGTAGCCCACGTAGTCATCCAGGCCGGCAACCGTCCGCGCCACGACCCGACCGAGGCTGTCGCTCACGACGATGGTCATGGTACCGGTGTCCGCGTCCGGGTCGGTGAAGTCGATGGACCCCAGCACGAAGTAGCGGTCCGCATCCTTCCAGAAACTGAGCCAGGTGATGGAAGGGGCGTAGTCGACCGGGTACGCCACGGGGATTTCCGCCGAGATGCGGACCTCCCCCCCGCCACATCCCCCGAGCAGCAGTGCCAGACCCAGAAGCAGAGCTCCCGCCGTCCGTTTCATCCGTTCCATGGTTCCCTCCCGTTGCATCCCGAAATGTTCCGCATGTCTCCACTCTAGGGGGAACCGGGCCGCGAAGCCATCGACATCGCAGGGCATGCGACCCGATGTCGGGTCGTTTCCGGGGCGCAGGGGGGGCGTTGTCCCGGGGAGCAGACCCGGCGAGGCTACCGTTCCGGTCCCGTCTTTCCTGTGGTATCCTTTTTTCCGGATGTACACCCGACAGGGGAGGGCGCAATGTTCGAATCGGCCGAACTGGACCATGCCATGGACAAGAAAACCTGGAGGGCCCGGGTTCCTCCCCTGCGGGAGGCCCTGCTCGATGCCCAGTACGATCTGCTCGAAGCCCGCGGTTTTCCGGTCGTGATCCTCATCAGCGGCGTGGACGGCGCCGGCAAGGGGGAGACGGTCAACATCCTGAACGAGTGGCTCGATCCGCGCCATGTGGAAACCAACGCGCCTGGCGACGCCTCTGACGAGGAGCGGGAGCGTCCCCCCATGTGGCGGTTCTGGCGCTCCCTCCCGCCGCGGGGGAAGATCGGCATCTTTTTCGGGTCCTGGTACAGCGGGGCGCTTTCGGCCCACATGGAGGGACGGAGCAAACAGGCGAAGCTCGACCAGGCCCTGGAGCGGATCAGGCGCTTCGAGCGGATGCTGGCGGACGAGGGGGCCCTGGTTCTCAAGTTCTGGCTCCATCTGTCCCGGGACCAGCAGGAGCGGCGTCTCAAGGCCCTGGAGAAAAACCCCCGGACCCGCTGGCGGGTCACGGCCCGGGACTGGAAGAATTTCAAGGTGTACGAGCGGTTCCGCGACCTCGCCACCCATGTCCTGAGGGCAACGAGCACTGCCGAGGCTCCCTGGACCGTGGTGTCGGGCGTCGATCCCCGCTACCGCTCCCTGACGGTGGGGAGCGCGATTCTCTCCGCCCTGCGCGCCCGGCTCGACACCCCCGAAACGCCCCATCAGCCCCGCACGGCGCTCCCCGCCTCCCCCGCAACGGACGCGGTAATGCTGCTCCGCTCCCTGGACCTCTCCCGCACGATAACGAAGAAGCGCTACGAAGAAGAGCTGGAGGAGCTCCAGGGGCGGCTCAGCCTGCTGACCCGCGAGCCCAAGTTCAGCAAGCGGGCGGTGGTGGCGGTGTTCGAGGGGAGCGACGCGGCCGGCAAGGGGGGCGCCATCCGGCGGATCACCCAGGCCCTCGACGCCAAGATTTACCGGGTGGTGCCCATTGCCGCCCCCTCGGAGGACGAACTGGCCCAGCCCTACCTGTGGCGCTTCTGGCGTAATGTCCCACGCCTGGGGCGTTTCGCGATCTTCGATCGTTCCTGGTACGGCCGGGTGCTGGTGGAGCGGGTGGAGGGCCTCTGCTCCAGTGGGGACTGGATGCGGGCCTACAGCGAGATCAATGATTTCGAGGAGCAACTGGTGGAGAGCAGGATCGTGGTGGCCAAGTTCTGGCTGGCCATCAGCCCGGAGGAACAGTTGCGGCGCTTCAGGGAACGGGAGGAGACCGGGTTCAAGCGCTTCAAGCTAACGGAGGACGATTGGCGCAACCGGGAAAAATGGGGCGAGTACGAGGCGGCCGCCTGCGACATGATCGACCGCACGAGCACGGAAATCGCGCCCTGGACCCTTGTGGAGGCCGAGAACAAGCTGTATGCCCGGATCAAGGTGCTGCGGACGCTCTGCGAGCGGATCGAGGCGGTTTTATAGCGGCCATCCCCTTTTCAGGACGGCCAGTCGAGGGCGTTTTGGGGACAGGCGTCCACGCAGGAAGAGCACTTGAGACAGTCCCGGTGGGGGAGAGTCCCCTCCTGCCGGTGGGCCGCGATGGTCAGCCCCATGGGGCAGTGGCGCTCGCAGGAGCCGCAGCCGGCGCATGATTCCGCGATGGTCATCTGCCATATCCCGCCGCCGATGGCATTCGCCATGGTGCCCACCGGGCAGACCAGGCACCAGGTGCGGGCCCTGAAGGCAAGGCCCAGGACGATGCCGATGCCGGTAGTCAGGGCACAGGCCATCCAGAAGACGAAGCCCCAGTGGGCCGGGTCGGCGGGGTTGCGGGAGATCTGCCACCCAAGGAATCCCATGAGGAGCGCGAGAAAGGCCCAGCGGAAGGCTGAGCCGCGCAGGAGCGCCGGGACGTCGCGGGGGCCCCCCACCAGCCGGAACAGGGTGTCGAAGAAACTGCCCCGCGGGCAGAAATTGCCGCACACGTACCGCCCCCTGAAGAAGCTGCCGGCGATGGAGGCCGCCATGGCAGCGGGAACGACGAATCCCGCGAGGGGATAGCGCCAGCCGACGGCGATGGTGAGGACCATGATCAGGGCCAGCACCCAGCGATGGGTGGCTGCAACCGGTTTCTGAAAGGGAAGGGAGATGGC
This sequence comes from Geobacter sp. PheSNFMC, assembly GCF_059620965.1. NCBI lineage: Bacteria > Pseudomonadati > Thermodesulfobacteriota > Desulfuromonadia > Geobacterales > Geobacteraceae > Geobacter > Geobacter sp. PheSNFMC. The sequence goes on along the minus strand of NZ_JCAMRN010000004.1, from coordinate 22,495 downwards.
GCCGTTCATGTGCTCCATGGGATTGTCGTCCTCCGTGCCTGCGTCAGAATTCATTGTCATCATAGTGCCGCCCGCGTATTCTGTCAATAATATATATTAAATATATTATATTTTAATATTTAGGTTGTCTTGCGGCACTTCTTTTTTCTTTTTCCGGCGCAGAATTTGTGATACGCACAAGGGACCATGAACAAACGACAAACAACCATCAACCGGATTTTCAAGCTGAGCGGCATCGGTCTCCATACGGGACGGGAAGTAACCCTGGAATTCATTCCCCGCCGGGAGTTCGGCATCGCCTTCGTCTACCAGGGACAACTTATCCCGGCCCGCTACGACATGGTGGCGGATACCCGGCTTTCGACCCAGATCGCGGCGGACGGGAAGTCGGTATCCACCATCGAGCACCTGATGGCGGCCTTCTACTACTCGGGGATCACCAACTGCCTCGTCTACATCGACGGCCCCGAGGTGCCGATCATGGACGGCTCGGCCTGGGAGTTCTACCACGAGATCTGGCGGGCCGGGGTCTACGAGTTTCCGGAAACGGGGGTCTACCTGAAGGTGCTCCGCCCCGTGGAGGCGCGCCATAACGACGCCTGGGTGCGGGTGAAACCCCTCAACACCCTCGACATCACCATGACCATCGAGTTCCGCCCGCCGGTGGGGAAGCAGCGGAAGCGGCTCATGGACGTGGAGAACGCCGTCTCCATCATCAACTCGCGCACCTTTGTCCTCCACGAGGAGATCGAGGCGATCCGTAAGGCGGGCCTTGCCAAGGGGGGGTCCCTGGACAACGCCGTGGTCATCGGCGGCGACGAGATCCTGAACCCCAACGGTCTCCGCTACAAGAAGGAGCTGGTGAACCACAAGATACTCGACCTCATCGGCGACCTGTTTACCTGCGGCTACCGCATGCTGGGCAAGGTGGAGGCAAACAAGACCGGCCACTACCTGAACAACCGGCTGCTGCGCGAGATTTTCGCCGACCCCGACAATTACGCCATTTACTGACGGCGCCGGTTTGACCGGCCCGGAAAACGAAAAAGCCCGCCAAGAGCGGGCTTTTTCGTTTCGGAAACCAGGCGTGCCGGTTAGCGATGAAAATCCCCCGCCGCTTCCGGCTGGTAGAGAATCTTGGTGATCTTGATCTTTCTGGTGCCCCCCGGAACTTTCCAGGAGATGGTGTCCCCGGCCCGGTACCCGAGCAGGGCAGTGCCGACAGGGGCCAGGATGGATATCCTGTTCTCTTCCAGCCGCGCATCGGAGGGAAAGACGAGCTCGTACACCATCTCCTCTCCCGTGGCCAGGTCCTTCAGGGCAATCCGCGAATTCATGGTGACCACGTCGGCCGGAATCTGCCGCGGGTCCACCACCTCGGCGCGCAACAGCTCGTCCTCCAGCTCCTGCAGGTGCCTGCTGTCCCGCGAACTCTCCGTGTCGATTTTGTCCAGCAGCTCTTCAAGCCTGGTCAAATCGAATTCGGTGATATAGATCGATCGCTCTTCCGCTTTCTTTTTCATGATGTCACTCCCGGTCGGTAAGAGGGGCACGTCCGGTTCCCCTCCGGATAAATGCTTTCAATAATACACATCGCTGGCAAGTATTCAATGGTTACGGTTTAACCGCACGTAATGTTGTATAAAAAAACGTTTCGTGTACACTGGCTGCCAGTGATCCGCGGCTCGATTCAAGGGGCCCGGCGTTCCGACCGGGGGGAGAGGATGGCATCGTTGAGAGAGGATATATTCGGGCAGGCGTCCGGAGACTTTGCCGTTGACCTGGGAACGACCACCACCAGGGTTTACCGGAGGGGGGCGGGCATTGTGCTGTCCCAGCCTTCCATGGTGGCGTTCCGGCGCGGTGACGGCGGCATGGCGCGGTTGCTGGACGCGGGGAGCGGCGCCCACCGGATGTTCGGCCGGACCCCGGCGGGCATCGACGTGATCAGGCCCCTGCGCGAGGGGGTGGTCGTGGACCTGGCAGCCGGGGCGCGCATGCTGCGCTCGTTTTTCGACAGCATTTCCCGCTCCGCCCATGGCCCCCTGCGGATCATCATGGGGGTGCCGGCGGGGGGGAGCGTCCGTGACCGGGACAACGCCCGTGCCGTGGCCCGCATGGCCGGGGCCGACGAGGTTTACCTGATGGAAGAGCCCCTGGCCCTGGCCATCGGTGCCGGTGCCGATGCGGCAGACCTGTGGGGAACCCTCGTGGTGGATGTGGGGGGCGGTACTACCGAAGTGGCCCTGGTGGCGTCCGGGGGCATCCAGTGCCTCCGGACGGTGCCCGTGGGGGGGGATGCCATGGATGCGGCCATTGCCGGTTATCTGGAGCGGGAGCGGGGGGTGCTCGTGGGGGAGCGGACAGCCGAGGATCTCAAGATCCGGCTCGGCGCGGCCGCGGACGACGGCCCTCCCGAACGGGCCCGGGTGCGCGGGCGCGGCGTGGCGCGGGGGCTACCGATGGAGATTTCGGTGAGCAGCAGGGAGGTGTGCGCCGCCCTGCGGGAGCCGGTGGCCGCCATTGCGGCGGCGGTGCGATCATGCCTCGACGGGATTCCATCGACCGTGTCCCTGGATCTCCTGGACCGGGGCATCCTGATGGGCGGCGGCGGGTCCCTGCTGCGCGGCATGGACCGGGTCCTGGAGCGGGAGGTGCTGCTGCCGGTCACGCGGGTGCGCGACCCCCTTTCCTGCGTGGCCCGGGGCTCGGCCGCAGGACTCGATTATCTGGGGGTGCTCCGGAAAGTCGAACGGGGATAGCCGGGCGGTCACATGCCGAACAGCAGGAGCGTCACCAGGGTGATCAGGGTGTAGAGGATGTAAAGGTGCAACCGGCCGTGCTGGAGCCTCCGGATCGGGGCGAGCCTGCCGTTCGCCCACGTGATGAACGGGAGGTAGAGGTGTTCGAGCACCGTTTCGGGGACATGGGTGTGAAACTCCGCCGGCGCCGGCGCACAGGAGCGGATGCCGGGCCGGGTGCCGTGGGGGCGGAGGATGCCGCCGAAGAGCCGGACCAACATGTCGGCAAAGGATGACGCGGTGTACTGCATCCGGGGGGTGGGGGCCAGGTAGCCGCAGCCCCAGGTGGGCGAGGCGCCCCGGGGCGCGGCGGCCAACCGCCGGGCGTAGAGGAGGGCGATGACGGCCACGGTCGCGAGGGCTCCGGCGGCAACGGCCATGAGCCATCCCAGGGGCACCAGGTCGGCCAGGGCCGGGGCCGTGAGGGCCAGTTCCGGGCGCCAGGCGTGCACCGCGGCGTCAAGCAGCGGCGCCACGGCCGCCGGTGCCAGGCCGACCACGACGCAGACCGCGCCCAGCACGGCCATGGGCGCGAGCATGGGGCGTCCTGCCTCGTGGGCGCGGGCAGCCTCTTCGCTCCGGGGGAGCCCCAGGAAGACCACGCCGAAGACCTTGACGAAGCAGGCAACCGCCAGCCCCCCCACCAGGGCCAGGGCCGGCGCGGCCAGTGATGTGACGGCCGCGGCCGCGCCGGTGCCGTGGACCGCCTCCCGGAAGACCCCCAGGTAGATGAGGAACTCGCTCACGAAGCCGTTCAGGGGCGGCAGCCCGCAGATTGCCACGGCCCCGGTCAGGAAGAGGAGGGCGGTCCGGGGCATGGCGCGGGCAATGCCTCCCATCCGGTCGATCTCCCGGGTGCCCACCGCATGGATCACCGTGCCGGCGCCGAGAAAGAGGAGCGCCTTGAAGGTGGCGTGGTTCAGCACGTGGAGCAGCGCCCCTGCCATGCCGAGGAGCGTCAGGGAGGGAACCCCCGTGGCCGCGCCCACCAGGGCCGTGCCGAGCCCCATGGCGATGATGCCGATGTTTTCGATGCTGTGGTAGGCCAGGAGCCGCTTGAGGTCATGCTGGCCCAGGGCGAAGGCTACCCCGGCGATCCCCGACGCCATTCCCGCCACCAGCAGGACGATCCCCCACCAGAGCGGAATCTGGGCAAAGAAGGAAACCGTCCGGACCATGCCGTAGATGCCGAGCTTCAGGATTACCCCGGACATGATGGCCGAGATGTGGCTCGGGGCGTTGGCGTGGGCCGACGGGAGCCAGACGTGGAGCGGCATGAGCCCGGCCTTGAGGCCGAAGCCCAGGAGCGCGGTCAGGAAGATGCCGGCGCCGACCCCTCCGCCGGTTGCCAGCGAAGCCGGTGCCGGGAAGAGGTATGACCCCGCCGTCCCCTTGAGGAGCGAGAACAGGGCGAACAGGGCCAGGGTGCCGATGTGGGTGGTGATCAGGTAGAGGGTGCCGGCATCCCGCACCTCGGGCTTCCCGTGGTCGGCGGTGAGGACGAAATAGGCGGAGAGGGCCATGATCTCCCACGCCACGAGGAAGAGGACTCCGTTGCGCGCCACGATCACCCCGATCAGGGCGGCTACGAGGAGGCCGAAGAAGAAGGTCAGGCGTCGTACCGTGCGAGGATTGTTCCGTGCCGGCCAGTAGCCGAGGCCATAGACCGAACAACAGGCGGCAACGAGGAGGATCGGCAGGGCGAAAAAGGCGGAGAGGGGATCCACGGCCATTTCGGCGGGGCCGAAGGGGAGTCCCCAGGAGAGGAGAAAGGTATCGGTCCGGCCGGCGACGAGGGTGGTGGCGGCGCCGCCCAGGCCGGTCGCGGCGGCCAGGAGCATGAGCGCCGTGGCCATCTTCTGGCCGGCGGCAGGGGAAAGGCTTCTGACGAGCAGCGGCACCCCCGACAGGGCGGCAAGGGCCGAGGCGCAGAGCAGGAGCATGCCGGGCGAGACCATTCCCCCTCCATCAGTCATCGGCTCATCCTCCCAGGGATCGTTCGATTTCGGCCACGGCGGCCAGGATGCCCGCCGGGTCGCAGGGACGTTTCAGGGCCTCCCGCAGCCGCGGGTCGCGCAGGGCATGGGCCAGCCTCGACAGCAGGTGAAGGTGGGCCTTCACGGTGGGACTGGTGAGGGTGAAGAGGATCTGCACCGGCTTGCCGTCCAGGGCGCCAAAGTCCACGGGCGCAGCCAGGTGGCAGAGCGTGATGCTCGAGCCGGCCACCTGGAGCAGGATCGGGTTGCGCACATGGGGGATGGCGATGCCGTCGCCGATGGCGGTGGTGCCCAGGGCTTCCCGGGCCAGGAGCACCTGGAGCACGAATTCGGGGTCCACCTGCGGGGGGAGGGGAAGGAGGTCCACCACGTTGCGCAGGACGGTCAGCTTGTCGTCCCCCGGCACGTTGCAATGGATGCCCCCTGCCTGCAGGGCCGAAGAGAGGGACGGGAAGAGCCCCGGCTCGTCTCCGGCGCCGGCATAGGCCTCGGGCAGGACCTTGATTCCCCGCTCCGTGGCCCACTCCAGCAGGTCGATACGGTTGATCCGGGGCTCGCCGTCCACCGGCGTGGCCGGGAGCCCGTCCCGCCTGATCCAGCGCTTGACGGTCTTTTCGTCGGTTGAAAGAAGTCGGGCCGCTTCCGCGGCGTTCAACAACATGGATTCACCTCGTGGGCGTTCAGTTCCTTCGATCGTTCCGCCGGGTGGTTTCTTGCGGGATATGTTCTCCGCGGAATCCCCGTCCTGCTAGAGCTCCAACTGAAACCGGAGCGCCTTCTCCACCTGCTCCATGAGCGTCTTGCTCAGGAACCCCAATCGTTCCCCCACCACCTTGGCCTTGTCGATGGTGATGATAATGTGGGAGCTGAGCTTGGCGTCGGCGGCCAGACCGGTCTTGGCGGCCGGCAGAAACGTCTCGAATTCGTAGATCTTCTCCAGGTTCCGGAAGGAGAGGGGGATGATGGTGACCACCGGCGAAAATTCGTTGCTGATGTTGTTGCTCACCACTACGCAGGGACAGGTTTCCGGCGTGCCGTTCCCCTCCTGGGCCAGGTTGACCGAATAGATCCCCCCCCGCTTAAACATCCCGCTCCTCCGTCACTGCCGCTTCGAGTTTTTTCAGGACCTCCACCGTCTCGTCCGCGGTTGAGCGGTACCCCTCGATGAGTCCCTTGAAGGCCTCCCGCTTCACGGCGGCCAGCTTCTCCTGGGCCGCCTCCTCCAGGAACTGGCTCAGCCCCCGGGGGCCGTAGAGCGCCTTGATGTCGTCCACGATGTGGGTCGGCAGCGAGATGTTCAGTCGGGTGTTCGGCATCTTCGTCTCCTTAGAAGTCTTTCGACCTCTATACGTCATAAAATGTTATTGACGCATAAAAAATAGTACCATATAGTTTTATAAGGTGTTAGCGTTTTTTGTGTGTTTTGCTGTTTCTATGTGTCGTTAGTGGGTGGAGAACCATGGAATCCGCGTTAGAAGGGGCGGACCCCGCCTCTCAGATCCTCGTCGCCATAGTCCTGGCGGCCCTTTCCGGCGTTCCGGGCGTGCTGGCGCGCAAATTCGTGCCGGGTCAGATTCTGGCCGCCGTCATGGCTGCGGCCGCGTCTCTCCTGGGCTTGACCGGTGCGGTGCGGACGCTGCTGGAACACCGGACAACGGCCTTCAGCCTTGCCTGGACCCTCCCCTTCGGCCCGGCCGACCTGGCCGTCGACCCCCTGTCGGCCCTCTTCCTGATCCCCGTCTTCCTCGTCTTCGGCTGCGGCTCCCTCTACGCTCTCGGCTACTGGCCCGCCGCCGAGAACCGTTCCACCGAGCCGGCCCTTACGTTCTTCTACGGGATTCTGGCCGCGGCCATGGCGGGCCTGGTGGTGGCCCGCAACGGCGTCCTCTTCCTCATGGCGTGGGAGGCCATGGCCCTGTCGGCCTGGTTCCTCCTCGCCACCGAGCACCGTGACCCGGCCGTGCGCCAGGCGGGGATCGTCTATCTGGCGGCGACCCATGCCGGCACGGCGGCGCTCTTCGTTCTCTTCTGCATCCTGCGGGGCGCCACCGGCTCCTTCGTGTTTCCGGCGCCCCACAGCCTCGACCCGGCCCTGGTGCCGGCCACGGTCCTGTTCCTGGCCGCCCTTGCGGGGTTCGGCGCCAAGGCCGGGATCATGCCGCTCCACATCTGGCTGCCCGCGGCCCATGCCAGCGCGCCGAGCCACATCTCGGCCCTCATGTCGGGCGTCATGTTGAAGATGGGTATCTACGGGCTGGTGCGGACCATCTCGCTCTTCGCGCCGGTGCCCCTCTGGTGGGGCGGCCTCATCCTGGTGCTCGGGGTGGTCTCGGCCCTGGCCGGCATCGTCCTGGCGGCATCCCAGCGCGACCTGAAACGGCTGCTGGCCTGCAGCAGCATCGAGAACATCGGCATCATCGCCCTGGGCATCGGCACGGCCCTGGTGGGGGAGGCCACCGGCAACGTCCCCCTCTACACCCTCGGCATGACCGGGGCGCTGCTCCACCTGCTCAACCACAGCCTGTTCAAGCCGCTCCTCTTTTTCGGGGCCGGCGCGGTGATCCATGCCACCGGCACCCGGGAGATGGACCGGATGGGGGGGCTCGCCCGCCTCATGCCCCGGAGCGCGCTCTTCTTCCTGGTGGGGGCCCTGGCCATCTGCGGCCTGCCTCCCCTGAACGGCTTCGTGGGGGAATTTCTGCTCTATGCCGGCTTCTTCGGCGAGGCCGTGGCTGACCCGGTGCCGCTCCTGGCCCTGCCGGCGCCGCTCCTGGCCGTGGTGGGGGGCATCGCGACGGTTTCCTTCGTGAAGCTCTACGGCGTGGTCTTCCTGGGGGTTCCCCGGTGCGGCGCGCACCATCATCCTCACCTGCCCGACTGGCGGATGGGCGTGCCCATGGGGCTGCTGGCCCTGCTCTGCCTGGCGGCGGGGATCGCGCCCGGGCCGGTGCTCTGCCTGGTGGAGCCGGCCGTGGCGGCCTTCGGCATGGTTCCCCCGGCCCCCCTCGAAACCCTCGTTCCCCTGGGATGGCTCACCCTGGGGGCGGGCATGCTGGGCGCCGCGGTGATTCTTGTGGGGCTGATCCTGGCATTTCGGCTGAAACGGACCCCGGCCGCGCGGGGCACTACCTGGGGGTGCGGCTATCCGGTCCCGTCGCCGCGGATGCAATACACGGGAGTCTCCTTTGCCGGTTCCCTGGTGAGGCAGTTCGAGGGGGTCGTCGCCCCCCGCCGGGAAGGTCCGGCCGTGGCGGGATTCTTCCCGGCACCGGCTCTGTTCCGGTTCGTGCCCACCGAAACGATCCTTGAGCGGGTGATCATGCCGTTGTTCCGGGCCGCGGGTTTTTCCTTCGCCTTCCTGCGGCGGTTGCAGCACGGCCGGCTGCACCTCTACATGCTCTACATCCTGACCACGCTCTTTCTGCTGATGGTCTGGGCCCACTGACGGGGAGGGCGCGCCATGCTCGACATCATCATCCATCTGCTGCTGGCGATCCTGATGCCCCCCCTGCTCCTCGGGGTGATCGTCAAGACCAAGGCCGCCTTTGCCGGCCGGGTCGGGGCGCCGCTGCTGCAGCCATACTATGACATCGGCCGACTGCTGCGCAAGGGGAGCGTGTTCAGCGATACCACCACCTGGGTGTTCCGCGCCGGGCCGGTGGTGACCCTGGCCGCCACCGCCGTGGCAGCGCTGCTGGTTCCCCTGGGCAACCACCCGGCGCCGGTCTCCTTTGCCGGGGACATGATCCTCTTTGCCTACCTCTTCGGCCTGGCCCGGTTCTTCACCACCGCGGCCGCCCTGGACACCGGCTCCAGCTTCGAGGGGATGGGGGCGGCCCGGGAGGTGACCTTCTCCTGCCTGGCCGAGCCGACCCTCTTCTTCGCCCTGATCACCCTGGCCCGCATGAGCGGCAGCCTGTCGCTCACCCCCATGCTCACCCACGCCACCGCGGCGGACTGGCTCACCGCCGGCGCCTCCCTGCTGCTCCTGGTGGGGGCGCTGTTCCTGGTGCTCCTGGTGGAGAACTGCCGCATCCCCTTCGACGATCCCACCACCCACCTGGAACTGACCATGATCCACGAGGTGATGGTGCTGGACCACAGCGGCCCGGCCTTCGGCCTGATCCTCTACGGCGCGGCCCTCAAGCTTTTCGTGCTCGGGGCCTTCTTCATGAACGTGGCCCTTCCCGTGCGGACCGGCAACGCCCTGGCCGACTGGGGGATCTTCGTGGCATCCATGCTGGTGCTGGCGGTGGCCGTGGGGGTGGTGGAATCGGTCATGGCCCGGCTGCGCCTGATCCGCATCCCGCAACTGCTGGTGGCGGCGACGATCCTCTCCGCCTTTGCCATGCTCCTGATCCTGAGGTAACCCATGGTTTCCCTTGCCGACCAACTGCTGGTCTTGGTCATGCTGATCAACTTCGTCGTCCTGGGGTCGAGCCGGATGGCCTTCTGCATCCGGGCCGCCGCCGTGCAGGGGGTGATCCTGGGGGTGCTCCCCGGCATCATCCACTCCTTCTCCTGGCACCTGGTGGCCATCTCCGGCGGGATCATCCTGGCCAAGGGGCTGGTGATCCCCTGGCTGATCAGCGACGCCGTGCGCAAGGCCCGGATCAAGCGGGAGGTGGAGCCCTTCATCGGCTACGTACCGACCCTGATCCTGGGCGCCGTGGCCACGGCCCTGGCTTTTGTCTTCTCAGAGCGGCTCCCCCTGGCCCCGGAGCACCAGGACCTGCTCTTCGTGCCCGCGGCCATCGCCACACTGATGACCGGCTTCCTGGTCCTGACCACCCGGCGCAAGGCCATCTCCCAGGTGATCGGCTACCTGGTTCTGGAAAACGGCATCTTCATCTTCAGCCTGCTGCTGACCACCGCCATGCCGGTCATGGTGGAGGCCGGCGTGCTCCTGGACCTCCTGGTGGGGATCTTTGTCATGGGAATCGTCATCAACCACATCAGCCGCGAGTTCTCCTCCGTCGACACCTCGCGCCTGAGCGCCCTGAAGGAGGAATAGGCCCATGCTGACCGCCGCCGTTCTCCTGCCGCTCGCGGGCGCCCTCGCGGCCTGGATCGTCCCGGACAACCGGCTCCGCCCCCTGGTGTTGCCGGCCGTGGCCGTCCCGCATTTCCTCCTGACCCTGGCGCTCATGGTGTGGACCCCGCCGCCGTCACCCCAGGGCTGGATCTTCCTGGACCCCCTCGGCAAGATCGTGCTCCTCTGCATCAGCACCCTGTTCCTGGTCTGCGCCGTCTACGCGGTGGGCTACCTGGCCTACCGCCGGGACCGCTCCAACCGGGTTCTCTGCATGGGGCTGCTGGCGTGCCTCTCGGCCATGACCCTGGTGACCGCCTCCCAGCACCTGGGGCTCCTCTGGGTGGCGGTGGAGACCACCACCGTGACCATGGCGCCCCTGATCTACTTCAATCGCAACGCCCGCTCCATCGAGGCCACCTGGAAGTATCTCCTGATCTGCTCCGTGGGGATCGCCCTAGCGCTCCTGGGGCTTTTCTTCCTGGCCTACGCGACGCTTGTCGCCCACCGGGACGCCACCCTGCTCCTGGGGCCGATCCTTGCCTCGGCCCGGGAGCTGAACCCGGGCTGGCTCCACGCCTCCTTCATCTTCATGCTGGTGGGATTCGGCTCCAAGATGGGGATCGCGCCGCTCCATTCCTGGAAGCCCGATGCCTACGGCGAGGCTCCGGGGCTCGTGGGGGCGCTCCTGGCCGGAGGGCTGGTCAACTGCGCGTTTCTGGCCATCCTGCGGGTCTACCAGATCAGCCTCGCGTCGGGCGGGGAATACCTCTTCTTCCAGAAGGCACTCCTGACCATGGGGCTCATCTCCATGGGGCTGGCTGCGGTCTTCATGGCGCGCCAGGCCGATTTCAAGCGGATGCTGGCCTATTCCAGCGTGGAGCACGTGGGCATCCTGGCGGTGGCCCTGGGGCTCGGCAAGGGGGCCCTGTTCGGGGCGCTCTTCCACCTGCTGAACAACGGCCTCACCAAGGGGGTCCTCTTCCTCTCCTCGGGCAACATCCACCGCAGCTTCAACAGCAAGAGCACCGAGGTGGTGCGCGGCGCCCTGGCCCGGCTCCCCTGGTCCGCCGGGCTCTTCCTGGCCGGTTTCATCGCCATAACCGGCTCGCCGCCGTTCTCCCCCTTCGTGAGTGAGTTCTCCATCGTGAGCAGCGCCTTCGTGGAGGGGCGCTACCTGGTGGGGGGCCTGTTCCTCTTCTTCCTGGCCGTGATCTTCATCGGCATGGCCCTCACGGTGCTGCCCCTGGTCATGGGCGAGCCCCCGGCCGATGCGGAGCGGACCGACTACCGCGACCGGCTCCTGACCGTGGGGCCGCCCCTGGCCCTGCTGGGGCTGATCCTGATGCTGGGGGTCTGGTTGCCTGAGCCGCTCCTGCGGCTTCTGGGCGAAGGGGCCGCCCTGCTGGAGGCCAAACCATGAGCGCCCGGTTCCTCACCCTGCACAACGGTTCAGCCGTCCCCTTCCACGAGGTGCCGCGCCTGGAGTTGACCGCCTTCCTCCAGCAGATGATCGACGCCGTGGACCGGGGTTGGCGCGTCTCCTCCTACTTCGGCATCCCCACGGAGGCCGGGGCCACCCTCTGCTGCGCCCTTTCCTCCACGTCCGACGGCAGCATCGCCCTGGCAACGGCAGACGCGGCCGGGTCGTTCCCGTCCATCGCCCGGTTCTGCCCCCAAGTGCAGCTCTTCGAGCGGGAGATCGCCGAGCAGTGCGGCCTTCCCGCCGAGGATCACCCCTGGTTCAAGCCGGTCCGGTTCCACCGCTCCTTCGTTCCCGGCCGGGACGCCTGGGGGCGCGCCGTTGGCGAGCCGATCCCCGTGGGGGTCATGGAGTACTACCGGGTGGAAGGGGACGAGGTCCACGAGGTGGCGGTGGGCCCGGTCCACGCCGGGATCATCGAGCCGGGCCACTTCCGGTTCCAGTGCCACGGGGAGGAGGTCTTTCACCTGGAGATCTCCCTGGGCTACCAGCACCGGGGGATCGAGCAGGGGCTCATGGGCGGTCCCGACCCCCGCGCCCCCTTCCGCATGGAGACCATTGCCGGCGATACCACCATCGGCCACATGCAGGCATACTGCATGGCCCTGGAAGCTCTGGCTGGCACCCGGGTTCCGGCCCGGGCCGAGGCCCTGCGCGGCATCGCCCTGGAGCTGGAGCGGCTGGCGAACCACACCGGCGACCTGGGGGCCATTGCCGGCGACGTGGGCTACCTCCCCACCGCCTCCTTCTGCGGCCGGATCAGGGGCGATTTCCTCAACATGAGCGCGGTCCTCTGCGGCAGCCGCTTCGGCCGGGGGCTGGTGCGTCCCGGCGGGGTCCTCTTCGACCTGGGGCCGGCCGAACGCGACGACCTCCTGGCCCGCCTCGACGCCGCCCAGTCGGACCTGCAGGGTGCCGTGGAAATCCTCTGGGACGCGCCGTCGGTCATGAGCAGGCTGGAGAACACCGGCACCGTGCCGGCCGACACCGCCCGGGAGCTGGGGCTGGTGGGACCTGCGGCAAGGGCCTGCGGCCTCAACCGCGACGTGCGGCGCGACCACCCCTACGGCATCTACCGCATGGCCCAGATCCCGGTGGTCACCGCCCACCATGGCGACGTCTGCGCCCGGTCCACGGTGCGCTGGCTGGAGGCGGGGAAATCCCTCGACTTCATCCGGGAGCAGCTCAAGCAACTCCCCGGAGGCGGCTGCCGGAACGAGGCGGGCCCCCTGCAGCCGGACCGGATCGCCGTGGCTCTCACCGAAGGATGGCGGGGCGAGGTCTGCCACGTGGCGATTACCGGCGCTGACGGTCGCTTCCTGCGCTACAAGGTGACCGACCCCTCCTTCCACAACTGGCCGGGGCTCGCCATGGCACTGCGGGGAGAGCAGATCTCCGACTTCCCCCTCTGCAACAAGAGTTTCAACCTGTCGTACTGCGGGTTCGATCTGTAGGCGTTCGAAAGGGATTCGATGTGTTGAGAGAGATCATCGCACGGCTGAAGCAGGGACACCGGACCATGGCCTATCCGAAGGAGCCGGTGAGCCTTCCCCAACGGTTCCGTGGCTACCCGGCGTTTCCCGCCACGGTGGGGCGCGTCGACGCCGAGGCCTGCGCCGCAGCCTGCCCCCACGGCGCCATCGTCTGCGACAACGGCATGGCCCTGGACACCGGCCGCTGCCTCTTCTGCCCCGAGTGCGCCGCCGGCGGGCTCGTCAGCTTCACCACCGACCACCGGCTGGCCGCCACGAAACGCGAGCACCTGATCGTCCGCCCCGGCGGCGAGCACCACCTGGCCCGGCCCCTGGAGCCGTCGCTCCGCTCCCTGCTGGGCCGCTCCCTCAAGTTCCGCGAGGTGAGCGCCGGCGGCTGCAACGCCTGCGAGGCCGACACCAACGTCCTCTCCACCATCGGCTGGGACCTGGGGCGCTTCGGCATCCAGTTCGTCGCCTCCCCCCGCCACGCCGACGGCCTCTGGGTCACCGGCCCGGTCACGGAAAACATGCGCGAGGCCCTGCTCATGACCTGGGAGGCGATCCCCGCGCCCAAGATCGTCGTGGCCTGCGGCGCCTGCGCCATCGGCGGCGGCCCGTTCGCCGGCTCGCCCGAGGCCCACAACGGCGTGGCCGACATCCTGCCGGTGGACCTCTTCATCCCCGGCTGCCCGCCCCATCCGGCCACCATCCTGGACGGACTGCTGCGGCTGATCGGCAGGATCGAGGGGGCGTAACGGCACTAGTTCGAAACAAGAGGGAAGAGAGACGGGGGGGCCGCTGCGGCGGCTCCCCCGTCGTGCGTTCAGGGGATGGTGGCCAGGTGGGTGAAGACGAAGTCGTTGTCTTTCACGGGGGTGTGGCAGCCGAAGCACTCCTGGACAAAGGAGGCATCCTTGCCGTAGGGTTTCAGCTCCTGCCCCACGAAACGGGCAAAGCCCCAGCCGCCGGTGGGCTTGAACTTTTCCCCGTCCTTTACCATGAATTCAACCTGCGCGAAGGCGTCCGGCACCGTGGCAAGCGGGAACTTCGGGTGTTTTTTCGCGCTCCAGGCCAGCTTGGCAAAGGTCGAGCCGTCCGGAAAGGGGCGGGTTCCGCTCCGCAGGGCCTTCATGGCCGTGGGGTTGCCGAGGATCACCCGGATCTGTCCCCGGTCGTCGCGCCAGGACGGGGCCACCGCTTCCCAGGCGCGGTAGTCGGTGAGACAGGCGATCCCGTTGGGCGCCACCGGAAGCTCCCCGGCGCCGCTTACGGCCGCGCCGGCCAGGGTCAGGGCAAGGGCTGCGAACATCTGTTTCATGGGGTACCTCCTTTGTGGGGCTGCCATACCTGATCAATTGTACCGCAGAGCCCCGGCGTGCAAAGGGTAACCGTGGCCCATCGAAGCAGGGCGCTGAGTCAAGTGGTCAGTTTTCCATGAGACATGAATGTGAATCCCCCGCCCGCAAGCATCATGTGGGGTGCATGTCATCTGTGCCACCCGGCAGGCGGGCACAGCTACATGTCAGCGCCAGCATCCCGGTGTTGGCTCAGCAGCAAGCAAAACTCCTGCAACAACCTCGTCTTGTATCCACATGTCCTTGTCTGGATTGAAAGGGTCCTTCTCAGGTCCAGTGGACATTCGATCTCTACCAGCCAGCCATGTTCCAGTTCTCTCCCGACGGCGATTCTCGAAAGGCATCCCACTCCCAACCCTGCTTCAGTCGCTTTTTTAATGGCTTCAGAGTGTCCCAGTTCCAAAGAAATTGAGAACTCGATGTTTCTGCCGGCCATTGCGGCCTCAAACACTTCCCTCGTTCCGGATCCCTTTTCCCGCATGATCCATGGGGCTGTTCTCAGCATCTCCACGGACGCGGACCTATCACATGCCCATGGATGTCCTTTGCCGACCACGACGACAAGCTCATCGTGTTTCCAGGCAGTTGTATCGAGAACGCCGGAGTGCGGAATCCCTTCAATCAACCCAAGGTCGAGGTCGCCATTTTCCAGGGCGTTCTCTATCTGCCGGGCATTCCCGATGGTCAACAATACCTTTGCCTTGGGATATTCCCGCGAAAATTCTGCAACGATGCCAGGCAGGATATAGTTTCCAATGGTGGTACTTGCCCCTACATTAAGAGTTCCCCTCGGCTCACCGACAGAATCATTCAAAAACTGCTCTATCTCTCCGGTTTTCCTGATCACCTCTTCTGCTCCCGGCAGTATTTTCCGCCCCCGATCATTCAGGATCAGACGCTTTCCGTGCCGTTCAAAGAGGGGGGCCCCTGCCAATCGCTCCAGCTCGGCAATAGCCATACTTACTGCTGACTGCGTTATAAAGAGCTGCTTGCTTGCCTGGGTCACGTGTCCGCATTTTGCTACTTTCTCAAAGATTTCCAGTTGCCTCAGGGTTATCGCCATTGTGTCAGTCCTTATAACGTGTATTGAACAAAATAATGCATATTACTCATTTTTTATTATATACAAGGTGGCGTATGATGCAATTGACTATGTAGATGAGGCTCTTGAAAAACGTTATGGGGAGGCCGGGGTGCCGGGCGCAAGCGAGCGAGGACGCGAAGCGTAGCCGTCGGTACGGTGGGCTTTCGAGTGACCGGCCCCACCGGAGACCGGCCCCGCAGTAGTTTTGCAAGAGCCTCTGATCACAGGAGTATGCCATGGACATCGATCGGTTACGCAAGACGCTATTCGTCATCCTGCTGGTACTGTGTGCAACCCCTTGGGTTGGTACTGCCCCGGCTCTGGCCATGGGGGTGCTTTTCAGCCTGTCAGTGGGGAACCCGTGGCCGCAACAGACCGCACATTATAGTAAAATGCTTCTGCAGATTTCAGTCGTCGGACTTGGGTTCGGGCTAGGCCTGGGTGAGGTGATACAAACCGGGAAGGACTCCATTTGGTACAGCGCGGTTGGCATCGTTTGCACCCTGCTCCTCGGGAGCGTCCTTGGTAAGCTGTTCCGGACAGACAAAAACACATCCGCCCTTATCTCGTTCGGCACCGCAATCTGCGGCGGCAGCGCAATCGCAGCCATGGCACCGGTCCTGAAAGCAAAGGATGACGAAATTGCGGTAGCCTTGGCAACGGTCTTTACCCTTAACTCCGTGGCTCTCCTGCTGTTCCCGCTGATCGGGCGCTGGCTGCAACTTGACCAGAACATGTTCGGCGTCTGGTCGGGGCTTGCCATTCACGACACCAGCAGCGTCGTTGGCGCTACATCGGCATATGGCGCCCTGGCATTGACTGTCGGAACTACCGTCAAGCTTACCAGGGCCGTCTGGATCGCACCGGTCGTAATGGTAGTGTCTCTGATCAAGGGCGGGGAGCAAAAAGTCAGCATTCCCCTGTTCATTGTCGGGTTTATGGCGGCGGCAACACTCAGGACACTGTTGCCGATGTATGAGCATTACTGGGGAGAGTTGGCTGCCATCGCAAGGCAATGCCTTGTCATGACCCTTTTTATGGTTGGCGCGGGACTGAGCAGGGAGGTGTTGAGAACAGTCGGAATAAGACCTCTGGTTCAGGCGGCTATCCTGTGGGTGCTGGTGAGCGCACTGACTCTCGCTGCCTTGAAAGAGCTGGGGGTGGCGTGAACCTGAAGCGCGGGTTGCCAGTCCGTGCGGACAGTACGTGCCTCTAGGCATAATGCCTGTCAGTGGAAAGTAAACGGCCTGCCCCTTGCAAGCGCGGGTTATGTGAAACAGGCCGGCAACGGCTGCGGTAGCAGAAAAACCAGATGCTTCCATGGGGGCAATATTTTGTGATAGCGGGATCACTTGCTGAAAAAGCGTTTTGCCGGCAAGCGGGCGTGTGCTAAGTTTTTTTGTGTTGCCCTTGCCGTGCTGGGAAGAGTGCCCCGGACGCCCAGTCGGCTACCCGGCGGACCAGGGCGGTAACGAGTCCGACGGCACGTGCGCCACCGGGGCAGAGCCGGCCGATGGCCCGCGAATGCCGATGCCGTGGCGATCGCTACATCTACATGCCCGCGCCAGCGTGACAGTGGGCGGTACGGGCAAAGGAAGGATACATGAAGCGCATTTGCGTGTTTTGCGGTTCCAGTCCGGGCGCGCGGCCGGCTTATGCCGAGGCGGCGCGGGAGCTCGGGCGACTGCTGGCGGCAACGGGGACCGAGCTGGTCTACGGCGGGGCAAGCATCGGCCTCATGGGGGTCCTGGCCCGGACCGTGCTGGAGGGCGGCGGCCGGGTCACCGGCGTCATCCCCCGGCTGCTGGTGGACAAAGAGGTTGCCCTGACCAGCCTGAGCGACCTGCACGTGGTGGAAACCATGCATGAGCGCAAGGCTCTCATGGCGGAGCTGTCGGACGGCTTCATGGCCCTGCCCGGCGGGATCGGCACCATTGAGGAGTTCGTGGAGGTGCTCTCCTGGTCGCAATTGGGCATTCACGCCAAACCCTGCGGCCTGCTGAACAGTGCCGGCTACTATGACCGGTTGCTGGATTTTTTCGATCGCATGGCCGAAGAAGGGTTTGTCCGGTCGCGCTGCCGCGAGGCACTGCTGGTGGACCGGGACCCGGCCGGACTGCTGGAGACGATGCGCCTCTGCCGTCCACCCGCTCCGGACAAGGCAGAATGGGCATTGAAGCTGAACAATGTGTGAGCCGCAAGAGGCCTGCTGCCGCGGATCCCGTGTGGCTGGCCCATGGGCGGACCGGCGGCTTCTCCCGGTGGTCGCCGCGGGCATGGGGCGGCACGGACCCAATGAAATGGGGCAGGCCGTGCGCCAGAACTTTGCGGAAGACGATGAGTTCCTCAAAACCGCTGCGGCCAATCGCGGGTTTGAGCTCCGTGCGTTCGACTCGATCGACAAGGCCGTCGCATGGCTTGCGAGAGGTACCTGAGAACCGTTATCCCCGCCCAAGGAGGTCCCCATGCACCGCCCCGTTTTCCCGGCACCCTATCGGCACGAGCACGCGCCGGTAAAGAACGTCAATGAAGTCGTCCGGGAGCAGTTGACGGCAGGGCAGAGGGCGGCCGACTGGATCGCATCCAGGGTCGGCTCCTGGCAGTTCATCATCGGTCAGTCGGTGCTTCTCACCCTGTGGGTGATCCTGAACATCACCGCGTGGATCAGGCACTGGGACCCGTACCCCTTCATCCTGATGAACCTCGTCCTGTCCCTGCAGGCGGCCTACACCGCGCCCATGATCATGATGAGCCAGAACCGGCAGGCCGCCCGCGACCGGATCGAGGCCCACAACGATTATGAAGTCAACCAGAAGGCCGAGGCGGAAATCAGGGCCATTCTCGACAACCTCGCCGCCCAGAACGCCGCGATCGCCGAGGTGCACGCCATGCTCGAAGAGCTGCGCGGGCGGCTGGCGGACAGGGGTCAGCCCAACGCCTGAGACGGCGCCCCCGCCTCATTCATCCGGCAAAGGAGCCCTGCCATGAGCTTCATCCTTGCGCTCGACCAGGGGACGACCAGTTCCCGCGCCCTGGTGTTCGACCATGACGGGAACGTGCTCGGGCTCGCCCAAAAGGAGTTCCGCCAGATATTTCCCCAGCCCGGGCTGGTTGAGCACGATGCCGAGGAGATCTGGGCCTCCCAGTTGGGGGTGGTGGTCGAGGCCATTGCCCGGGCCGGGATTACCGCCGCGGACATTGCCGCCATTGGCATCACCAATCAGCGGGAGACCACGGTGGTCTGGGACCGCCGTACCGGTCGGCCGATCCACCACGCCATCGTCTGGCAGGACCGGCGCACGGCCGGCGAGTGCGACCGGCTCAGGGCCAAGGGGCTGGAGCCGACCTTCCGCACCAGGACCGGGTTGGTGCTGGACCCTTATTTCTCAGGCACCAAGCTGGCCTGGCTGCTCGATAACGTGCCCGGGGCCCGGGCCAGGGCCGAGGCGGGTGAACTGGCCTTCGGCACGGTCGATTCCTGGCTGGTCTGGAACCTGACCGGCGGTGAGCGGCACCTGACCGATGCCAGCAACTCCTCCCGGACGCTCCTGTTCAACATCCACGACGGCGCCTGGGACCCGGAACTGCTGGAGTTGCTCCGGATCCCGCCCGCGATCCTGCCCGAAGTGGTGGCCTCCAGCGAGGTCTACGGCGAGACTGCCGCCCGCTTCCTGGCGGCGCGCATCCCCATCTGCGGCATCGCGGGGGACCAGCAGGCCGCGCTGTTCGGCCAGCTCTGCGACCGGCCCGGGATGGTGAAAAACACGTACGGCACCGGCTGCTTCATGCTGATGCAGACCGGCGAGCGGCCGGTGCTCTCGGGGCGGAACCTCCTGACCACCGTGGCCTGCCGCCTGGGCAGCCGCACGGAGTACGCCCTGGAGGGGAGCGTGTTCGTGGCCGGCGCGGCGGTGCAGTGGCTGCGGGACGGGCTCGGCATCATCCGTTCCTCGGCGGAGGTGGAGACCCTGGCCGCCTCGGTCCCGGACAATGGCGGGGTCTACCTGGTGCCGGCCTTTGCGGGGCTGGGCGCTCCCCATTGGGATCCCTACGCCCGGGGCGCCCTGCTGGGCATCACCCGCGGCACCACCGCCGGTCACATCGCCCGGGCCACCCTGGAGAGCATCGCCTTCCAGACGGCCGATCTGCTGGAGGCCATGGAGGCCGATGCGGCTACCCCCCTGGCCGAGCTGCGGGTGGACGGCGGCGCCACGGCCAACAACATGCTGATGCAGTTCCAGGCCGACCTCCTTGGCGTGCCGGTGGTGCGGCCCCGGGTGCGCGAAACCACGGCCCTGGGGGCGGCCTACCTGGCCGGGCTGGCGGCGGGCTACTGGCGGGACCGGGCCGAGATCGGCCGGCTCTGGCAGGCGGAGCACACCTTTGAGCCGGCCATGGATCGGGGCCGGGCGGCTGAGCTGCGCTCCACCTGGAGCAGGGCCCTGGAGCGGTCCCAAGGGTGGGTTCAGCCATGAAGCGCGAGGATCTGCTGCGATACCTGACCGAGACCGAGGTCTGGGACATGATCGTGATCGGCGGGGGCGCCACGGGCCTCGGCACGGCGGTGGAGGCGGCCGGCCGCGGCTACCGGACCTTTCTTCTGGAGCAGGGGGATTTTGCCCAGGGGACCTCCAGCCGGAGCACCAAGCTGATCCACGGCGGGGTTCGCTACCTGCAGCAGGGGAACCTTTCGCTGGTGCTGGAGGCACTGCGGGAGCGGGGTCTGCTCATCCGCAACGCCCCGCATCTGGTGCACAACCTCTCCTTTGTGGTGCCGCTCTACGACTGGTGGGAGGGGCCCTTCTACGGGATCGGGCTCAAGCTGTACGACGTCCTGGCCGGCACGCTGGGGCTGGGGCCGTCCCGCCTGCTGTCCCGGGAAGAAACCCTGGATCACATCCCCACCGTGGAGCCCCGTGGCCTGCGCGGCGGGGTGATTTACCACGACGGCCAGTTCGACGACGCGCGCCTCGCGATCAGCCTGGCCCTGACCCTAGCCGACCTGGGCGGGGTGGCGCTCAATCACTTCCCGGTGACCGGCATCATCAGCCATGACGGTCTCGTGGCCGGGGTGGAGGCGCGGGACCGGGAGACCGGCCGCGCCTTCAGGATCATGGGGCGGGCGGTGATCAATGCCGCCGGTCCGTTCGTGGACGGGGTGCGGCGGCTTGCCGACCCGGCGGCCCGGGACCTCATTGCCCCGAGCCAGGGGGTGCACCTGGTGCTGGACGGCTCGTTCCTGCCCGGCGACAGCGCGATCATGGTTCCCCACACCGATGACGGGCGCGTCCTGTTCGCGGTCCCCTGGCACGGCCGGACCGTGGTGGGCACCACCGATACGCCCATCCCGGCGGCCGGGCTGGAGCCGCGCCCCCTGCCGGAAGAGATCGACTTTCTCCTGTCCCATGCGGCCCGCTACCTGACCCGCCATCCCGAGCGCCGGGACGTGCTGAGCACCTTCGCCGGCATCCGGCCCCTGGTCCGTAGCGACGGCGGCGGCACCACCGCCTCCCTTTCCCGGGACCACACCCTGCTGGTGGAGGGAAGCGGCCTGGTCACCATTGCCGGCGGCAAGTGGACCACCTACCGGAAGATGGGGGAGGACACGGTTACCGCCGCTGCCCAGGTGGCCGGCCTGGATCATCGGCCGTCGGTCACGGAGACGCTGCGGATTCATGGCTGGCAGGAGGGTACGGCGGACGGGCCGTTGCAGGTCTACGGCTGCGATGCCGCAGCCCTGGAGCAGCTCCTGGCTGAAAACTCCGCCTGGCGTGAGCCCCTGCATCCGGCGCTCCCCTACCGAGCCGGGGAGGTCGTCTGGGGGGTGCGCCACGAGTGGGCCCGCACGGTGGAGGATGTCCTGGCCCGCCGCACCAGGGCGCTGCTGCTGGATGCCCGCGCCGCCGTGGCCGCGGCCCCGCGGGTGGCGGAGCTGATGGCCCGCGAGCTGGGGCGGGACAGCGCCTGGCAGGCGGCGCAGGTTGCCGCGTTCACCACGTTGGCCGGGGGCTACCTGCCAGAGTGAGGCCCCTTTTGCCCGAACCGGGAACGGAGCTTTCGCGCCGGCGCGGTACCCCGTAGCCTGAACCCGTGCCGGCTGGGGTTCAAGGTTTTCTACGGGGACGCGACCGGGCTCCAGGAGCAGTTGCTGGCCGGCGACCGCACCGCCAACCATGCGCATCATGACCACGCCTGGGGCACGCGCACGCCGGTCACGGCGGCAGAAGGGGAGGCACCGTCCTGACACCGTCGCGTCGGTATTCGGTGTCCCCATCGTTTCCATCGCGTTGCACCCGTTTGCCTGTTATACTCTCTCCCCATGGCCCACGAATCGATCTCCATCCGCAACGCCTGCCAGAATAACCTGAAGAATCTCGATCTCGACCTTCCCCTGGGCGAGTTGATTGTCGTCACCGGCGTTTCCGGTTCGGGGAAGTCGTCGCTCGCCTTCGATACGGTCTACGCCGAGGGGCAGCGCCGCTACGTGGAGACCTTTTCCCCCTATGCCCGTCAGTTCCTGGAGCGGATGGACCGCCCGGCCGTGGACCGGATCGACGGGATTCCTCCGGCCATCGCCATCGACCAGACCAACCCGGTGCGCACCTCCCGCTCCACCGTGGGGACCATGACGGAGCTGAACGACCACCTGAAGCTCCTGTTCGCCCGGGCCGCGCGGCTCTTCTGCCGCGGCTGCGGCCGGTCGGTGCGGCGGGACACGCCCGAGAGCATCGCGGATGAGCTGCTGGCGCGGGATGCCGGCGCCGGGACCGTTGTGCTGGTTACCTTCCCGGTGCCGGTGCCGGCCAATTTTTCCACCGACGAGGTGAAGGGGTTTCTGGCCGGTCAGGGATACACCCGCATCCACCGGGAGGAGGAAGGCATCCTGGAGGTGATCCAGGACCGCACCCGCCTGGCACCGGCGAACCGTTCCCGCCTGGTGGAGGGGATGGAGGCGGCGCTGCGCGTCGGGCACGGGCGGGTGTTCGTTCGTCCCGCCGGCGAAGGTTCCGTGGCGGAACCGTGGCGCTTTTCCAGCGACCTCCACTGCCCGGACTGCGACATCTCCTACCAGGACCCGGCGCCTCACCTCTTCTCCTTCAACTCGCCGGTGGGGGCCTGCGCCACCTGCCGGGGGTTCGGCCGGGTGATCGGCATCGACCTGGGGCTGGTGATTCCGGACGAATCCAGGTCCCTGGCGGACGGGGCCGTGAAGCCGTGGCAGACCGAGAGCTACCGGGAATGCCGGGACGACCTGATCTCCTTTGCCG